>QIGA01000222.1 GCA_003229915.1 Chloroflexota bacterium | reverse complement strand
AACTCAAAGCAAAGGAGGTGCAAGCGGGTGCGAGATGATTGTATCTCAGTACGTCTGGGGATACCAGAGAATACGCGTAGGCCGCCTCAAGTGTCACATACAGTGATAAGAAGTGGACATTGGCAGGCAAAACTCTTATAATCTGGACGCGGGAGAGGTGTCCGAGTGGTCTATGGTGCCGCTCTCGAAAAGCGGTGTTGCTTTCGGCAACCGTGGGTTCGAATCCCACCCTCTCCGGGGAGAGGTGCTGGAGTGGACGATCAGGCGCGCCTGGAGAGCGCGTGGCCGGTTTTCCGGCCCGTGGGTTCGAATCCCACCCTCTCCGCTCTTTCTTTGTTACTCTTAAGAATACCGACAAACAGGAAGCGCGATGACCAGCCAAGGGGATAGCAATCAACCGGGAGATCGGATCAACTAAGGTTCTACATAATGCCGGCAATCGCCATAATCGGGGCCCAATGGGGGGATGAGGGGAAGGGGAAGATAGTAGACCTTCTCGCTGAAAAGGTGAAGGTCGTTGCAAGGTTCTCCGGGGGGAACAACGCCGGGCATACCGTGGTCAACCAACTCGGCGAGTTCCGCATGCACCTGATACCTTCTGGCATCTTCCATCCCGATGTGACCTGCACAATCGGCAACGGCGTGGTCATCGACCCCGCTACGCTTTTGGGCGAGATCGAAGACCTCAAACAAAGGGGTGTCAGCACAGACAACCTCTTCGTCGGCGATCGCGCCCACCTCATAATGCCCTATCACATCCTGCTCGACGGTCTGGAGGAAGAGGCGCGAGGCAGCGGGGCGCTAGGTACTACTCGCAAAGGCGTTGGGCCAGCCTTTGCGGACAAAACATCCCGTATGGGGATCCGAATCTGCGACCTCCTTGACAAGGACTCTTTTGGGAAGCGGCTTAGCTTCGTGCTGGAGTACCAGAACAATATATTGACCAAGCTATACGGCACCGCTCCTCTTTCCCTCGATGAGATCTACCAGGACTACTGCCGCTATGGAGAGCGCATTGCTCCTTTCGTTCGCGAAACCGACGTGATAGTGAAAGAGGCTCTGGATAGAGGCGAACGGGTTTTGCTCGAGGGGGCACAGGGGTCTATGCTCGATCTAGACTACGGTACCTATCCCTACGTTACCTCAGCAGTGTCGGGCGGCGTATCCCTGGGACTGGGGATGAGCCCGGCAAACATCGAAGAGGTCGTCGGGGTGTTCAAGGCATATGTCACGAGGGTAGGAGGCGGCCCCATGCCCACGGAGCTCGGTGACGAGTGCGGAGATTTAATCAGAGATCAGGGTCGCGAGTACGGCACCACTACGGGTCGTCCTCGCCGGTGCGGCTGGTTTGACGCGGTTGTCGCCCGCTACTCCTCCGAGGTCAACGGCTTCACGTCCGCTGCCATCATGAAATTCGACATCCTCGATGTCTTCCCCACCATCAAGGTCTGCACCGCCTATGAAATAGATGGCGTTATCCATAATCGCCCTCCAGCCAGCTCCACCCTGCTTGACAAGTGTCAGCCGGTCTATGAGGAATTGCCAGGCTGGCAGTGCCCCACGAGCGACATTCGCCGCTTCGAGGAACTCCCGCCTCAGGCCCAAGCCTATATCAGACGGATAGAGGAGTTCATAGGCTGTCCCGCCAGCATTATCTCTGTTGGGCCTGGGCGAGAACAAACGATCATGGTTAGACCAATCCCCTGACTCCCACCAAGTATGAGACAGTTCCCATCTTACCCCCTCAATGAAGACACAACCCCGAAATAGCGATTGGCTTCAAAAATCGAGGTTTGGGGTGTCATTGCGATGCAGCAACTGACTGGTGTTCTGATCGCTGTGTTTGGAACACAATGGTAAACTAGAGAAAGGTGATGCTTTATGCTACAATAATAGTCGCTTAGGCGGCAAGAGTACCCAGGAGGTTAATAAGAGTGACAACCACAGACAAACCAGAAGTGACCTTTGGGAAGATAACCGAAGAAGGACTGGACAGGATGCGCGCCAAGTTCGGCGTGCCTTATTACCCGATTCGGCAAAACGAGGTCGCTTCAAAGGATGCCATAAGGCAGTTCTGCAACGGTATAGGCGACGACAACACCCTCTTCCGAGACACTGAATACGCTACCAGAACCAAGTGGGGGCACATAATCGCGCCCCCCATGTTTCTCTATGCCGTAGCGTGCCCCCAGGGAATGGAAGGACTGCCCGGTGTACACGCCTTCTACTGCGGCTGCAACTGGGAGTGGTTCCAGACCATCCATGTCAACGATGAGATCAAGGTCGTCGACGTACCCCTTGACCTCGTAGAGAAGCAGGGCAAGATGGGCGGACGCCAGTTCCTGCAAATCGGCAGGACGATATACTACAACCAGAGAGGCGAGGTTGTAGGTACGCAAAAAAGGGAGACCATGCGGGTTGATAGAGGCGAGGCTAAGGAGAGGGGCAAGTACGAGCACGTAACGAAATATAAGCATACCGCGGAGGACCTGCGAAAGATCGATGAGGCCTACGGGAACGAGGAGGTCAGAGGAGCAAATCCCAGGCTGTGGGAGGACGTAAACGTCGGCAACGAGTTGACGCCTGTTACCAAGGGGCCGCTCGGACAGACGGACATGGTGGAGTTCTGGGTAGGGATCGGCGGCGGCCAGGGCGCTCACCGCATACGCCGCACGTACATGAAGCGGCATCCCATGTGGGGCGTCAAGGACCCTGGAACGGGTACACTTGAACCTATGGCCGACGTCCACTACGAATCGGACAAATCCGATGCCATAGGGATTCCTGTGGCTTACGACCTGGGCATGCAGAGGTTCTCATGGGCAGGACACCTGTTGACCAACTGGATGGGTGACGAAGGCTTTCTCAAGAAGCTGAGCGCCCGGTGCATCCGCTTCAATGTGTTCGGGGATACGCAGTTCGTCGGTGGTACCGTCGTCAAGAAATACCAGGAGGGCGATGAGTATCTGGTCGACGTCGAGATAAAGACCGTGAACCAGCGGGGCGAGGAGACAATGCCCGGCAAGGCGACTGTTTCTCTCCCCTCAAAAGTGCGGTGGGTTTAAAAAGACTTAAATAGCTTCCCGTACATTATTTTCTTAAGTAGCGCCTCCCTGCGGGAGGCGCTACTGCTTTGTCCCAGACAATATCGCTCAGTTCGAACACAGGGCCATCTTTACACACGAGACTCTGGCCATGCCTGGTCTCAATGGTGCAGCCCAGACAAGCTCCGACCCCACAACCCAATACCACCTCCAGAAGAACCTGAGTCGGCTTATCTCTTAGCTCACTGCTCATCTGCGCCATCCTTTGATACATGCGAAGAGGCCCGCAGGCGAAGACCTGATCCGCCTCTGGGATGAACTTAGGCAGGAGATCGGTCACCATCCCCTTCATTCCCAGGGAGCCGTCTTCAGTTGCGACAACAGTCTTGATACCAGATGGAAGCAGGCGGTCAGGATAGATTCGAGTCGCGGTTCTATCGCCGATCATGAGCGTCACCGAGCAACCAGTTGCCACAGCCTGCTCAGCGAGTGCCACCAGCGGAGCGATGCCGATACCACCAGCAATCAGGAGCAATTTCCTGGACGAGGGATAAATATCGAAGCCATTGCCCAACGGCCCGAAGAGATCAAGGGGGTCTCCCTTCTTGCGTTGCGCCAGCCATTCCGTGCCCCGTCCCACCACCGCGAAAAGAAAAGCCACGTTACCATCCAGGGATGTACGGTGAACGCTCAGAGGCCGCCTCAACGGCATGTCGTGCCCTTCTCCGCAGCGAACCATGGCGTACTGCCCCGGGCGAGCCAGAGCAGCGATCTCAGGGGCCTGAGCCCATAGGAGATAGGCCCCGGGCCATAACTCATGGTTGGAGACAACAGTAGCATTAACCTGTTTCACTTGCCTTAACCAACACCCTCTGTAGGGGGCCTATTCAGATACTCGGACAGCGGCTGGACACTGATTAGCCGTCCAGCGGAGACGAGCGCCTCAACAGCTACGCGGGCGGTGTCGATGGATGTAAAACAGGGTATGCGCTGCTCAGCGGCAGCGCGGCGAATCTCAAAGCCATCCCGCATGGGCACACGCCCGCCAGTCGTGGTATTTACCACAGCGTCAACAGTCCCGCCGTGTATTATGTCAATCACATTGGGATGGCCTTCGCTGATCTTCTTGCTGGTCCTGGTCACCTCAAGTCCCGCAGCCCGGATCACGTCCGAGGTCCCCTCAGTAGCATATAGCTTATACCCAACTTCCGATATCTTCCTTATGAGAGATAGGGCCGATGCCTTGTCCCTGTCGGCTATGCTGAGCAAGATAGATCCGCCAGGCGGGAGCGCCATTCCACCGGCCAGCAGCGCCTTGACCAGCGCCCCGCCGAAGTCATAATCGATTCCCATCACCTCTCCCGTCGATTTCATCTCCGGGCCCAGGTATGTGTCCACCCCCGGAAGCTTAGACATGGAGAACACCGGCGCTTTGATAGCCACCAGCTTCTGTCTCTTCCACAGCCCTGAAGGATATCCCTGCTCTTCAAGGCTTACGCCCAGCATCACCTTGGTTGCCACACGAACCATGGGCACGCCGGTGACCTTGGAGAGGAAGGGCACCGTCCGGCTGGAGCGCGGGTTGACCTCCAGAACATAAATAGTGGAGCCCAAATCGTCATCGTCTGGCATTATCACGTACTGGATGTTCATCAATCCTTTCACCTGCAATGCCAGGCCAATGCGGACGGTGTAGTCGACAATTGTCTCCACCTCTTGCTCGCTGAGATTGATACCCGGATAAACCGCCATGGAATCGCCGCTATGCACCCCGGCGCGCTCTATATGCTCCATTACACCGGGGATGAGAACCCGCTCCCCATCGCAGATGGCGTCCACCTCCACTTCCTTGCCCTCAAGGTACTTGTCTATGAGTATTGGCCGCTGCGGGTCGACCTCCGCTGCCAGGGCCACGAAGCGAGCGAGCTCCGCGGGCTCGTGAACGATCTCCATCGCCCTGCCGCCGAGAACATAGCTGGGACGAACCAGCACAGGATAGCCGATGAGCTCGGCAGTGGTGAGAGCCTCCTCCACTGAGAACAGACCCACCCCCGGCGGTTGAGGGACATTCAATACGCTGAGGAAATCCTCGAATCGCCTCCTGTCCTCGGCGATATCAATTGTCTCGGCGCTGGAGCCCAGTATCGGCATATTGGCCCTGGCAAGGGGTTGCGCCAGATTTACCGCCGTCTGCCCGCCAAACTGCACGATGGAGGGGACCGAATCTTCTGCCATCCCATTGCCGGATTCGTTCTCCAGGATGTCCCTCAGGCTTTCCTCGTCCAGGGGCTCGAAATAGAGCCGATCGCTGGTGTCGAAGTCTGTGGAGACCGTTTCCGGATTGGAATTGACCATTACGCTCTTGAAGCCCGCCTCCTGAAGCGCCCAGGCCGAGTGCACGCTGCAGTAGTCGAACTCAATTCCCTGACCTATGCGTATGGGCCCCGACCCCACCACAACCACCGCCTTACGCTCCGGCGTGAATTCCGCCTCATTCTCGTCCTCGTAGGTACTGTAGAAGTAAGGGGTCTCGGCGTCGAACTCGGCGGCGCAGGTGTCCACCATCTTGTATACCGGACGGATCTGCCAGTTGCGGCGCAGCTCCCTCACCTGCTCAGGAAGCCTGTCAGCGAGAGTACCGGTTTGCTCGTCGGAGAAACCGAGTCTCTTGGCCTCACGCAGCAAATCAGGCGTCAACTTCTCCGAGAGGAGGCGCTTTTCCATATCGACGATGTTCTGGAACTTATCCACAAACCAAGGATCGATTCCGGTGCGGCGGCACAGGTCCTCAACCCCTGACCCCCGTCTCAGCATCGCCATTATCGCCCACAGCCTGAGATCGTTTGGCTCCAGGGGATAGGGCGCTCCATCCTTCCAGCGCGGGTCCTCCCAGAGGAGCGACTTTCCGCCTATCTCCAGCGACCTCACCGCCTTCTGCAGCGCCGCCTCAAAGCAGCGGTCAATGGCCATGGCCTCGCCTGTGGACTTCATCTGGGTGCCGATTATGCGGTCGCCCGAGGCGAATTTGTCGAAAGGCCAGCGTGGCGTCTTGACCACAATGTAGTCAATCGTTGGCTCAAAGGCGGCGCTGGTTTTGCCAGTGACCTTGTTGGCTATCTCATCCAGACGCCTGCCCACAGCGATCTTGGTCGATACACGGGCGATAGGGTATCCAGTTGCCTTGCTCGCCAGCGCCGAGCTTCGGCTCACCCGCGGGTTGACCTCGATTACAAAGTACGGGTTCTCGTTGCCCTCCCTCGGCTCTATCACCGTGCTGGGCTTCAGGGCGAACTGGACGTTGCAGCCACCCTCTATGCCCAGAGCCCTGATAATCCTGATGCTCGCCGACCGCAGCATCTGATATTCCTTATCGGTCATAGTCTGGCTGGGAGCGACTACTATACTGTCCCCGGTGTGCACCCCCATCGCATCAACGTTCTCCATGCAGCAAATGGTGATGCAGGTGTCAGCAGCGTCCCGCATTACCTCATACTCGATCTCCTTCCAGCCGATCAGGCACTTTTCCACGAGCACCTGATGTATGCGGCTGGCGGCAAGTCCTGAAGAGGCGATCTCCTCAAGCTTCTCCCAAGTCCGGGCGATGCCGCCTCCCGTCCCGCCAAGGGTATATGCGGGGCGAATCACCAGGGGAAGGCCGATGGCCCTGGCCGCCTCCCGTGCCTCCTCAAGGGTATTCACCGTAACACTCTCAGGCACGGGCTCGTCGATATCGACAAGCATCTGCTTAAACAGCTCGCGATCCTCCGCCCTGCGTATGGTGTCTATAGGGGTCCCCAGGGAACGCACGTTGTACCTATCGAGGATGCCGGCGTCGGCGACTTCCACGGCCAGGTTAAGCCCGGTCTGCCCACCGAGGGTGGGCAGGAGGCCGTCAGGGCGCTCGCGGGCAATGATTCGCTCCACCACCTCCACCGTCAGCGGCTCGATATATACCACGTCCGCGATGCCCTCATCGGTCATGATTGTAGCGGGATTGGAGTTCACCAGTACCGAGGTCACGCCCTCCTCTCTGAGGGCGCGGCATGCCTGCGTGCCGGAGTAGTCGAACTCCGCCGCCTGCCCGATTATGATCGGCCCCGAGCCGATGACCAGGACTTTATCTACCTTAGACATACTTCTTCCTCGAAACCTTGCTCAAGAGTCTGTCTCTCCCCCTCAAAATGCTCTTTATAGCTCGACCACTCATAGTCACAAGGCGAGAGAACCAACCCAGCCTTGACAGGATTGCCATGGATATAGTTGAGCTTCTCAAGGAGTTTCTCCTCGGTATAAACGCAGAAGTCGTAAAAGCCCGGCTGCCA
>QIGA01000250.1 GCA_003229915.1 Chloroflexota bacterium | reverse complement strand
GAGCGAAGCATGTGTTTGGTCAAGGGAACAGCCCGACCACGATTTCGTTGGTAGGGTGGCTTTTGAACCCAGCCATTGTCCCGTTGGCCTGTATCGAGGTCCGAGTGGATGGAGATCAAGCCATCGCGTGCTGCTATGTATACAGCATGGGCCCTGTCATTGGCATTCAGCTTGCGCAGCACGGCACTGACGTGATTCTTGATCGTCTGCTCGCTGGTGCCCAGGGTACCAGCGATCTGCTTGTTTGAGTTGCCCTCAGATATGAGTGTCAGCACCTGCACCTCGCGGGAGGTCAAAGGCGCTGTTAGGTCTTCCACGTGTTTTCCGATTGATGCGAACTCCTGAAATTCCCTCAGTACACGCCAGCTAAGACCAGGGCTGCTCATTACGCTGTCATTTATGGGATACTCGCCATTTGCGGCTCGTTTTATCGTCTCGACCAGCTCAGTAGGGGTGCACTGCTTGCTCCTGAGGTAAGCTACCGCCCCGCTCTTGATGACTTCGAATAGCTCTTCGTCATCTTCCGTAGGTTTGCCGCTCAGTACGACCACTTTGGTGCCTGGGAAGTTCCGCGTGATCTTCCTGCTCAGCTCAAGCCCGCTAGAGGAGAAATGTCCCAGGTCGAGCACTACGATGTCCGGTGAGCTATCCAGGATTCGTGCCATGGCGACATTGCCTTCTACCCCCGGATCGCTCTCAACAATGTCCAGCACCTCCACGGCATTCTGCTGCAATAATGTCTGCCTTATCCCGGAACGGGCAAAGGCATCACCGCCAACGATCATTACTACTATTCTTCTCATGTCCTATCTAACCGCTTTCTGAATCCAGTCGGGAGGTCAGTACCTCGGATTCATTAGGTACTAAAGTCGCGCTAGTACCGACTTAGTTCCACGCTAGCACATCTTTCCTAGGCATACAATGGCTCTTTCGGGCGGCTATCGAGGGGAAAATGGTACTGCCCAAAGCAGAATGCTGGGGGCAAGCTACCTGGCTTCTCAGCGTGTGTTAGCCACGTACGGAAGCCGGTTACTGCTCTCCTTAATCCGTGGATATGGGAATCAGTTCAAATATGAGGTAGATTCGAGCATCGTAGGGTGGGTGGAATGAAATGGAACCCACCACCCCAAACGCACAACTGAACGGTGGGTTTCGCTACGCTGCACCCACTCTACTCACTCTAATAGATGATGGCCGAATGCCTCCCCGTAGCGTCGTGACTCCTGTCACGGCGAGGGTTCGTTGCCACAGGAGTGGCAACGCTACGTTTGCCGAAGGTCTCGCCATGATTCGTCGGCAGGCAATATCCGAATAAGGGTCTGATTTCGGAGTCTTATTCACGGATTAGGGGTAGACACAGTTCAAACGAAAGGAAGGGAAAGATAACGCTGGTCCGGTATGGGGAACGATCGCCTCTCGAAACTCAAACAGTCAGATGTGGGGTGTTTGATGGAGTGAGCGGGGCTAATTCTTTACGAGTAGCTTCCTCACGGCTTGACCCAGGCCTTCGATGGTTAGCGGGTACATGGGGAAAACCCTCTCGATCATTCGAACCGTGGTGTGGTTCCAGTAGCGTTGGTTCTCTACATTAAGCCACACACAATGAGTAAAATGATCGGCAATCCTTTTGAGCCAAACGATCCCCGGCGTCTCGTTGCGATCGTAGTAGTTGATGGCCCCGTGTCTGTCCGTTAGTTCATAGGGAGACATCGTGGCATCTCCTACCAGCAGCACCTTGAAATCGGGCTCCAGTGTGCGCAGCAGATGATCGGTGCTTGTCGCCTCTTGTATCGTAATGTCCTCATAGAGCCTGTCGTAGACGCAGTTATGAAAATAGTAGTACCGGAATTCCTTGAAATGAGTGCTGCGGTGAGCCGCCGAGAACAGTTTACTGCACAGTAAGGCATAGGGCTCCATAGACCCGCCGACATCCATCAACAGGAGCACCTTGGCCGCGTTCTTCCGCCTGCGCCGCCAGATCAGCTCAATCTCACCGTAATTCTTGGCGGCCGCCTCGATTGTCTCCTCCAGGTCAAGCTCATCCTCAGGGCCAACCCTGCTGAGCCGTCGCAGTCCTTTCAGGGCTACCTTGATCTGGCGGACGTCGAGGGTCAGATCGTGGCGGTAGTTCCGGCACCTCCTGTCATGAGCGATTTGGACGGCGTGCCTGCCCCCTCCTTCACCACCGATTCTAATGCCGGCGGGATGGCTCCCGGAATGCCCGAAGGGAGAGGTGCCTCCTCGCCCGATCCAGTAGTTGCCCCCATCGTGCTGCTCTATCTGCTCTTGGAGCCTCTTCTCCAGTTCACTGAGCAGCTCGTCAAGATCCATCCGGTCGAACAGTGCCAGCTCCTCCTCCGTAAGGGTCAGCCGGTTGAGGGGATCCCTGAGCCATTCCAACAGTTGTTCCGTAACCTCCGCCGGGGTCTCAATCCCCTGGAAATACTCCTGGAAGGCTATGTCATAGTGGTCATAGTAGGCTTCACTCTTAACCAGTATCGCCCTTGCCAGGAAGTAGAATTCATCCAGGTCAGTGATGCAACCCTTGGCAAGGGCCTCCATGAGGGTCATCCACTCGGTAATAGAAACCGGTACTTTCCTCTTGCGGAGGATATAGAAGAAGTCGGTGAACATCGCTACCACCGCCGGCGGACTAAGCCATCGCCGAGTCTAGTCATGCGGCTGTTCACGAAATAGTCGTAATCGGTCTCCTTCTTCAGGAGAGCGCCAAGGAAGGGAATCTCGCTGGAGACCTTATCATCGGGCACGCCGCTAGCAACAAGAGCCTGAATCCAGTCTATCAGTTCGCTGGTCGACGGCTTCTTTCTGAAGTCGTCAATTCTTCTCAGTGAGTAGAAGGCCTTGAGGGCCTCACCGAGAAGACTGTTCTTGAGATCAGGGTAATGCACCCGAACGATTTCCTCCATCAGCTCGGCGTCGGGGAATTCAATGTAGTGGAAGATGCAACGACGCAAGAAGGCATCGGGAAGCTCCTTTTCAGCGTTGCTGGTGATGACGGTTATCGGTCGGTGGATGGCGGTGACGTCCTCGTTGGTCTCGGTGATATGGAAGCGCATTTCATCCAATTCATTAAGCAGGTCATTGGGGAATTCAATATCAGCCTTGTCAATCTCGTCGATGAGCAAGGCAACCTGCTCAGCGGAAGCGAAGGCCTGTCCCAGTTTGCCCAGCTTGATGTACTGCTTGATATCAGAGGTATCTCGATCGCCGAAGCGGCTGTCATTGAGCCGTTGCACAGTGTCATAGAGATACAGTCCCTCCTGAGCCTTAGTGGTTGACTTTACATTCCAGATAATCAGCCTTTTCCCCAGATCACGGGCGATGCTGTGGGCAAGTTTTGTTTTCCCTGTCCCCGGCTCTCCCCTGATCAGTAAGGGCCTTCCTAAAGCTATGGCCACGTTGACCGCATTCCTCAAGGGCTCAGAGGTGACATAATCAGATGTGCCCGTGAATTGGCCAAAACCATCGGTCTTCACAAATTGCCTCCTGAAGGATAACTTCACTCCGGATGCCTGGCTTTGGGTTGGGCTGCGCGCGGCGAATACTACGGAGAGGTATCGCTTGCTGCGTAAAGATTGGCTTCTACAGCTAAATTATATAGGGACTGCAGTCCAGAATCAACCGGAGCCGAATCCAGCGGCCCGATCTATCGCCTTTTGATGCTGGCGCCCTCGTTTTGGTCCCACCAGGCCTTTAGCAGGTCATTTATCCATTGCCACTTCATCCATACCCCGGTGGGGTTCTCCTGGTCCGGTCTGTTACCCACGCGCAGGTACAGATACAGGCCAAACAGAAGAAAGGGAAAGGCGATCCTTGCCGCAGTGAGGCTGTCGTTCTGAAGAGAATAGAAGCCGGGCAAGTCGAGCCCTCCCCACCACGATAAACCAGCGAGGATCGCCAGCGCCACAAACGATAGCAAGGAGAGCCAGAGCAACACCCGCTGAAGGTAGAAAACTGCCCTGCACCCATGCCTCGCTCTCAATAAGGTGACGAAGTAAGCATGGTTCGGATGGTTTTCATCCTTCCATTGTCGGAGGACGCTGAGCCATCTCTGTCGCGCCTCGCCAGCCGGCAGATTGTATTGCCTCTGAATGTAGATTCTGGGGAATTGAGCCTGGAAGAATACGATGTGTCGACTGCTCTCCGATCTGGAGTACTGTAGGGGATCCTCTGTCAGAAGAAGAAGGTCGCTCACGACCAGGGCCAGAAAGGGCAGAAGAGCTTTGGGGACATCGGTTTGCAGGTTGTCAAAGGTGAGGTCAATCACATACAGCAGAAGGAATGCGAGGCCTAAGATACCGAGGAACAATCCTTTCCGTAGCCTGACTCCTCCCTCATTTACCGGAGAGAGGATACCCCCGCTCAGCCAGCTCACAGCGCCGTTTCCCGCGACACATATTTCATAAGGACACAATAGCTGTTAACGGTAACGCCGTCTCCCTTGCCTGCGACATAGACATTGCCCGAACCAGCGTCATTCCTGCCACAGCCCGCAGCGAGCAACGCCGCCAACGATAGCCTCAAGACTGGTATGGCTAAAAGCCTCATTCTCTCCACCGGTCGCGACACAGCGCAATTCACGCAGCCGTCCCCAGGAATGATTATATCCAATCAGCCTTTGGCATCCAAGAGTTAGTGACCCCGAAATAGCGATTGGCTTCAAAAATCAGGGTTTTATATGTGATTGTCGCGGTAATAGGGGTTGTCAGTTGCGAGCGGTTAGGTTGGACGACGTCGTCCAACCTAACACAATGAAATTGATTCGCTCAACTTAAGGTGATACACTTGTAAGAGAAAGTATGAGCCACCAGCTAACCAGACAGAGCCTCGAAAGCCTGGCTGCTTCAGGGAAAGACCAGCGCCACCGCCTCAGGTGGGACTCTATCTTCGCTCTGCCCCACTGGCTGCAAGCCTGGTGGCGGGAGTTCGGTACTGGAGCCGAAGAGTATCTGTGCAATGTTATGGAAGACGGAGACATCATAGGCATCGCCCCGCTGATGGTCAAGGACGGCAGGGCTTCCTTCATCGGCAGCGCCGATGTATGTGATTACATGGACTTTGTCGTCGCCCCTGGGAAAGAAACCGCTTTTTTCGCCGCCCTGCTGGACTATTTGAGGCATGACAGCATAGACGAGCTATACCTCGAATCGCTTAGAGCTGATTCCGCGGCTTTCACCAATCTGGTCGATCTGGCAAGGAGTCAGGGACATGCGGTCTCCTGCACCCTTGAGGATGTTTCACTTGACCTCGACCTGCCTCCTACCTGGGAAGAATACCTCGATATGTTGACTCCCCAGCAGCAGCGCGAGGTTGGCCGCAAGCTGCGGAGATTGTACGAAGCGGGCGACATAGGATACAGCACTGTCGAGGACGTGGCAAGCGTCCAGGATGCTATGGACGTCTTTCTCAGGCTGCTTCGCAACAGCAGAACGGATAAGGCCGCCTTTATGACCGCCCCGATGGAATCTTTCTTCAGATCAATAGCGGAGACTATGGCAGAAGCCAAAGCCCTGAGACTGAGTGTCTTGACAATCAATGCGCTGCCTGTAGCCGCTGTTATGTGCTTCGACTACAATGATACAGTGTACCTGTATAATAGCGGCTACGATCCCCTATACAGCTACCTGAGCGTGGGGGTGCTCTCCAAAGTGCTCTCTATCAAAGACAGCATAAATAGAGGCGATAAGATTTACGACTTCCTGAAAGGGGCTGAGGAATACAAATACCGCCTGGGCGGTAAAGAAATCCCTATATACAGTTGCCGGATAGCCCTCAAGTGACCGATTTTTCTATTCGCGCATAGAACGGAACCAATGGAGGACGGATTCCCAATGACACCAGACCGACTGAGAATAGCAATGCTCAGCGTCCATAGCTGCCCCGTAGGCAAGCTGGGCAGTAAGGACACAGGCGGCATGAGCGTATACATCCGCGAGCTTGCCCGCGAGCTGGGGAGGATGGGGCATTCGGTGGACATTTACACCCGCGCTCACGACCCAGCGGACGATCAAATCGTTGAGCTCGGCGAGAACGCCCGGGTTATCCATCTTCAGGTGGGGGATGTCGAGCGCATGCACAAGCTGGTGCTCTACGCTCATCTCGCCGACATGGCCTGCTCCTTGGAGAACTTCAGGAAGGGCAACAACCTGCAATACGATCTGATACATAGCCACTACTGGCTGTCAGGCTGGGTGGGTAGACACCTGCAGGGCTGGTGGGATGTCCCCCATATCACTATGTTCCATACACTGGGCGCGGTTAAGAATGCCATCGGCATCGGAGAGGACGAACCTGAGCTTCGCGTGGTGAGAGAAAGGGAGCTGGTTAGTGAGTGCCACAGGATTATTGCCGCCACGGAGAAGGAGAAGGAGGATTTGGCCCGCTACTACGGTGCCGCACGCGAGAGAATCAGCGTGGTCCCCTGCGGCGTGAATTTGAGCCTTTTCCGCAGCGTGGACAAGGAAACCGCAAGGCGGCATCTGGGCTTCAACGGCAGCAGCATAGTCCTGTTCGTGGGCCGTGTTGATCCGCTGAAGGGCATTGATAGGTTGTTTATGGCCATGCCTGGCCTGGACAGAGAACGCGGGGTCAGACTGGTGGTCGTCGGCGGCGACGATGAATGCCAACCTGAAGTGGAAAGGCTGCAAAGCCTGTCCCAAAGCCTGAGCATCCAAGACAGCGTGACCTTCGCAGGCACCGTGAGGCAGGAAGAACTGCCCCTGTACTACAGCGCCGCTGATGTGTGTGTTGTGCCCTCCTACTATGAGACTTTTGGGCTCGTGGCCCTGGAATCACTGGCATGTGGCACGCCCGTAGTAACTACCAGGGTAGGAGGCATGGAGAGCGTCGTTCTTCAAGGGCAGAATGGCTACCTGGTGAGTGACAATGCTCCGGCACATCTTGCGGACAGTATAGCCTCACTTCTTTCGAATCCAGATGCCCGCGCCCAGTCCGCCGAGGCCATTCGCGCATCGGTGAGCCGCTTTAGCTGGTCAAACATCGCCAACAAGATAGTGGCAGAGTACACAGCCGTACTCGGCACCCAGGCCGCCAAAGCTTCGTAGGGTGGGTTCCGCTGTGCTGCCCCTAACCTGCGAATCTTCTGGATTCCCGCTTGCGCGAGGATGACATCAGGGCTATCCATCGGGAGACGTCTCATGTCATTCCTGCAAAAGCAGGAATCTATAACAAGTCAAAATAAAGATATCTCCATCCAGGGTTTTCCTTCTCGATTAGCTCGATCTTCCATTTCCTTTTCCATTTCTTGAGCCGTTTCTCCCTCATAATGGCACTTGCAACATCACCCGTTGTTTCACAATAAACCAAAGTGTGAACACCATACTTCTTGGTAAATCCATCGACCAGGTTATTCTTATGCTCATAGACTCTCTTGAC
>QIGA01000247.1 GCA_003229915.1 Chloroflexota bacterium | reverse complement strand
GAAGAGGTATCCAGCCAGTGGAGAGGATTAGCTTGTGATAATGGAGGAATTTATACTTGTAGTTCGAACGTGCTACTGGACGGGAGTCTCCTCCGGTTCAGCTTTGAGGTAATCCTCGTTTACCTGTCGCGCTGGATGGTCCTGGGTACTGAAGTCCTTGGGCGGCGCTATTCTGCAGATGCTGTCGAGCTTGCCTTGTTTGTTGAGACGATCATAGATCAACGCCCAGGCGCAATCCCTGTTCGGGTCTGTCTCACACCTGCCACCCTGGCTGCCCCCACAGGGGCCGTTAAGGATGCTCTTGGGGCAGCGTGCAATCGGACAGATACCGGCATACTCACCAAGCACGCACTTGCCACAGGCGCGGCACCGCTCCGCCCAGATACCCTCCTCTTCAGCGATTCCAATAAAGCGGGTATCGAGTCCAGGAATCACAGACATAGGTTCAAGCATGTCAGCCATTAACTGCACCCCAGCGCCGCAAGCCATAGAAAGCACAGCATCGTAGTTTCTGGCCATCTCAACGATG
Organism: Chloroflexota bacterium; assembly: GCA_003229915.1. Taxonomy (GTDB): domain Bacteria; phylum Chloroflexota; class Dehalococcoidia; order SZUA-161; family SZUA-161; genus SZUA-161. The sequence continues at coordinate 6,943 of QIGA01000247.1, read as the reverse complement.
GGTTCGATATACTCCCTGTCGCACTGACGCTGTAAGGTCACCTCGCCGATCTCAACGTCCCTGCCTTCCAACTTGTTCGTCATCCTCAGTTGGCTCGCAAGTAGCTCCACCTCCTTCTCACCGCCAGCCATGCACACACTTACACAAGTACCGCAGCCAACTATGAGCAGCTTCTCGTAGCCCTGGACGCTTTCCTTTATCTCATCGAAGGGTTTTCTCTCTCCCACAATCATGCTACCTTCTCCGCCTCCTTCCTCAGAGGATTGGGGCCTAAACGCCGGGCTCTCTCCGTCATCTCATTGACGGCAGCGGCAAACAATGGCGCATCGGAAGCACTTATGTTGAACATCTCAAGGCGTTCCGGCTCTATCCCAACTTCCCCCAGCAGCTTCTTCGCCTGCTTGACCCGCCTCTTGGCTCTCAGATTTCCTTCCAGGAAATGGCAATCGCCTTCCTCGCACCCGGCGACGAAGACGGCATCAGCCCCGTCCTCGAAGGCTTTCAGCAGATGGAGCGTGTCCACTTTCCCTGTGCACATGAGTTTCACTATGCGCACATTGGGCGAATACTCCAACCGCATGGAGCCCGCCAGGTCAGCGGCCGAATAGGCGCAATAGCGACAACAAAAAGCCACGACCCTGGGTTCAAAAGCCTCGCCCATAATGCTTCCCTTTCTTGCCTACACTGAACATAACACGGCGGTCTTCGCCATCACCTGCTCATCCGAATAATGCCTCAACCGTATAGCCTTGCGCGGGCAGGCGCTGGCACAAATGCCACAGCCCTGACAGGCCGCCGCTTCTATATACGCCACACCTCTCTCATTGATCCTGGGCACGTTAAAGGGACAAGAGCGCACGCAGGTAAGGCAGGCCACACATCTATCCTCATCCACCACTGAAACGACCCCGCCGACCATCAGATGCGGCTTCGAAAGGATTGTCACAGCACGGGACACCGCGCCCCTGGCCTGCGAAATTGACTCCGAGAGCGTCTTGGGGGCATGAGCAAGTCCGCAGAGGTACATCCCCTCATTCACGAAGTCCAAGGGGCGTAGCTTCATGTGGGCCTCCATATAGAAGCCATCCTGTGTCAAAGGAAGTTTCAGTTTGCTGGAGAATTCCTTCACGTCCGGCTGGGGCCGGATGGCGGAGCTCAGGACCAGAATATCAGGTTCCAAGAGGATATTTGTTCCCAAGACCGAATCGTATACCTCTACCCGAAGTCTACCGTTCACCAATTCGACCTCAGGCTTTCTTTCAACGTCGAACCGGATGAAGGTTACCCCTTTGTCTCTGGCTTCGCGGTATTTGAGCTCCTGCATAGAATAAGTGCGTATGTCCCGATAGAGGACGTAGACCTCGGCCTCCGGATCGCTATCCTTGAGCCTGATGGCATTCTTCACTGCCTGGCTGCAGCAGACACGACTGCAGTACATGTGGGCCTCTTCACGTGACCCGACGCACTGTATCATGACTACAGACTTCAAATCCTTGACATTGGAGCTGCCCTTAGCGATTTTCTCCTCGAGTTCAACCTGAGTCATCACCCTATCCGATTGCCCCCCCAGATACTCCGTAGGCTGATACTCCACACCGCCGGTGGCCAGGATCACCACACCGTGCTCGATTTCCTCGGTATTCCCGTCGGCTGTTGAAATCGTTGTACTGTAGTTGCCCACATAACCGGACAGGGCCTTTACCTCAGAGCTCGTATACACCCTGATCTTGGGCTCCTGCTCTATTTGCGTCAAGAGAGAGGAGAGCAATGCCTGAGGGTCAGAGCCACCCAAGGTGTAATAGAGATGTCTCAGGTTACCCCCCAGATCGTTCTCCTTCTCAACCAAGACCGCCTCGAATCCCTGCGAAGCGATCCCCAGGGCAGCGATCATCCCCGCCAGACCACCGCCGATAACCAGGGCGCTCCGCTTTATCGGTGACGGCGACTCATACAACGGTTCTAAATTGACTACGCGGGCTACGGCCATCCTCACCAGGTCCTTGGCCTTTTCGGTAGCTTCCGGCGCATGTGTGGCATGAACCCAGGAGCACTGGTCTCTGATGTTAGCCATCTCAAACAGGAACTTGTTCAGGCCCGCTTCGCGGATAGAATCTTGGAAAAGCGGTTCGTGCGTCCGGGGGCTGCAAGAAGCCACCACGACGCGATTGAGGTTGTTCTCCTTTATGATTTCCACAATCCTGGTCTGGTTATCGGTAGAACAGGCATAGAGGTTCTCCTCAGCATACGCGACGTACGGGAGCCCCCTGGCATATTCAGCCACGCTGGGGACATCGACTACCCGAGCGATGTTTGTACCGCAACGGCAGACGAAGACCCCTACTCTCGGTTCCTGGACGGCAATGTCTATCTCTGGGGGATAACCCTTCTCCGTTACCATCGTTCCTCGGGCCTCAGCTATCCCCTGTGAGGCAAGGCACGCCGCACTGCTGGCATGCATTACGGACTCTGGGATGTCCATCGGCGAGTCAAATGCGCCGGCCACATAGATCCCGGGGCGCGAGGTGATATTCGGTTTGAGCTCGTCTGTCTCGCAAAAGCCGAACCTGTCGAGGTCTACGGACAGCTTATCGGCCAAGTCTTGTGTGCCCACAGACGGGACTAGCCCTACAGAAAGAACCACCATATCGAACTCTTCTTGAACTCTGCGCCCATCCTCGCCCGAATGCTCCAATATCAGGTTCTTACTCCGCTGTAATTCCTTGACTCCAGACACTATTCCCTTTACATAACATATGCCGAATTTGTTCTTCGCTGATTCGTAGTATCGCTCGAATCCCTTGCCATAAGCCCTTATGTCATTGTAGAAAATCGTGAGCTCAACCTCATTAGCGTGCTCCTTGGCCATGATAGCCTCTTTAGTGGCATACATGCAGCAAACTGACGAGCAATAGTCCCTGCCACAGGTCTCATCCCTTGAGCCAACGCACTGAATCCATGCAATCTTTGCGGGATGTTTGCCATCAGATGGTCTCAGTATCTGACCCATGAATGGCCCGGATGCAGAGAGAATGCGCTCGAACTCTAGGCTCGTGACGACATTCGGCATACGCCCATATCCATATTCGGGCTTGATACTGGCGTCGAACGGCTCAAATCCAGGGGCCAGAACCAGCGATCCCACATCCAACTCCAGCACTTCCTCTCTCATGTCATGGTCAATCGCTTTGGGCTGGCAGGCGATCACGCACTGATAGCATTCGCTGCACAGTCCACAGGCAAGGCATCTTTCAGCTTCTGCCTTTGCAATCTCCTCGCTGAACTTGAGCGCCACCTCGCGGAAATCTTTACTCCTTTCCGCAGGGGAAACCTTGGGTGTTTTCACACGGGAGAGCCTCTCGATCCCCTCAAGAGGCACCTCGACCTCGGTAAATTCCAGCTCGCGGCCCGCCCGCAAGTCCTCACCTCTAAGATATCTATCGATGGATAGAGCAGCCTCTTTCCCCGCAGCGATAGCCTGGATGACTGTAGCCGGGCCAAGGACCGCATCACCTCCAGCGAATACGCCGGGAATGTTTGTCTCGAGCGTCACCTCGTCCGCCTTGATAGTGGAACCTTTGCTCACTTCGATCTGCACATCCGAGCCTAATAAGGAGAGATCGGGGGACTGTCCTATGGCAGGAATAACCATGTCCACATCAAGCGTGAACTCGGAGCCCTTTATGGGAGCCGGCCTTCTGCGTCCGCTCTCATCGGGTTCCGTCAATTCCATTCTCACGCATTCCATGGAGCTGACTTTGCCGCCACTGCCGATAACCCTGGTCGGCGCCGCCAGATAGCGAAGCGCGATCCCCTCCTCTTCAGCTTCCTCGATCTCCTCCTCAGCAGCCGGCATTTCCTGGCGCGAGCGGCGGTATACAATTGATACCTCCTCAGCACCGAGCCGCAGTGCTGTTCTCGCAGCATCCACCGCCACATTGCCACCACCGATAACAGCCACCTTCTTTCCAACCCCAACGGACTTGCCGAGATTCACATCACGGAGCAGCTCCACAGCAGAAACAACGCCCTCCAGGTCTTCGCCTTCCACACCCATCGGATTATTCCTGTGAGCCCCCACAGCGATAAATGTGGCTTCGTAGCCCTGTGACGTCAGATCACTGAGTGTAAGTGAATCCCCTATCGGTGTATTGGTCTTTATCTCCACTCCGACCGATTTGATGAAATCTATTTCGGCATCAAGAACATCTTTTGGAAGACGATACGACGGAATGCCCACAGCCAGCATTCCACCGGCGACAGGGAGAGCTTCGAAAACCGTCGGCTGGTATCCCCAGAGAGCCAAGTAGTAGGCAGCAGTTAATCCTCCCGGCCCTGAGCCCACTATGGCCACATTCTTGTTCTTGCTTTCCATTGGTTTCGGCGGAGTGTCCATGCCTGACGGCATAACCTCGTCGGCGACAAATCTCTTTAGCTGGCAGATTGAAATCGGCTCATCCAATAGCCCTCGGGTGCAGTTGGTTTCACAGGGATGAGTACATATCCTGCCACAGACCGCGGGGAAAGGTATCTCCTCTCTGATCAGATCGAGAGCCTCCTTGTATCTCCCCGCCGCTATGAGCGCAACATATCCCTGTACACTGATATGAGCAGGGCAGGCGATCTTGCACGGAGAGGTTCCGTTCTTGCTTATCGACAAGGCACTGGGAATTGCCTGAGGATAGCGCTTATAGACCGCCTTGCGATCTGCCAGCCCCTGCTCGAACTCGCTGGGCAATGCCACCGGACATACCTCAACACAGTCACCACAGGAGTTGCACTTGATCATGTCAATGAATCTCGGCTTCTTCAGCACCCGAACCTTGAAGTTGCCCTCTTCACCCTCAACAGCCTGCACCTGGGCGTTGGTGATGAGTTCGATGTTGAGATGTTTGTCAACCTCGATCAGCTTGGGGGAAATCATACACATAGAACAGTCATTGGTAGGGAAGGTCTTGTCGAGCTGGGACATTCTTCCGCCAATGGACGTGGCCTTTTCCACGAGATAGACCTTGAAGCCAGAATTAGCAAGGTCAAGGGCCGACTGCATGCCACATATTCCACCCCCCACCACCATCACGGCTCCCACCTTGTGCGAATCCCGTTGACTTCTATCGTTGTCCACAGTCACACCTGCACCTATATTAGTCCCTTTTCCCTCAGTAGCGGCCGTGGATCTACCGTGTGCCTACCAAGCCACTTCTCCACAGCGGGATCACCGAAAGCCAGCCCCATCAACTCAGTGAAATAGAGGATCGGGATGTTGTATGACTTGCCAGCCTCCTGAGATATCTCCGCTTGTTTGCTATCCAGGTTCTCGTGACAGATAGGGCATGCGACTACAACACAATCCGCTCCTGCCTCCTCCGCCATGTCGAGAATCCTCTGAGTTAGCTTCATCTGCAAGTCAGGTCGAGTGAGGATGAGATTGCCTCCGCAGCAGTCAGTTTTAAATGACCAATTCTTAACGTTCGCGCCCAGGCTTTTGAGCACTTTATCCATCTCCTGAGGATCCTCAGGGTTCTTGGCATCAGTGACCTTCGGCGGTCTGACTACCAAGCAACCGTAGTAGCAGACCGGGCTTAGCGCTTGAAGGGGCTTCTCCATCCTCTCTTTCAGTGCCTTCTCCCCCACATTCTCCCAGAAGAAATCAGTCAAGGACCTGATATGGAAATCACCCTCATATTCAACTAGGAGCCCATCCACAGGATTTCCCCGCTTCAAGTGCTTTTCTGCCACTTTCAGTCTCTGATAACATGCAGCGCAGGGAACCACAAGATCCATTCCCACCTTATCGGCAAGGCCGAGATTTCTTGCGGCCAAAGCTACAGCCAGTTTGTCGTTCGTTGCGTGAGCGGAAGATGCGCCGCAGCACGTCCAATCTTCCAATTCCCGCAGCTTGACCCCCAGTGCCCGTGCAGCTGCCTCAAGGGATTCTCTATATGACTTGGCCAAGCCTCCGAGAGAACATCCCGGATACAATGAAGCTTCCATCACTGTCCTTTCCGCTCCGCTGCACGGAAGATGTCTCTCACCTGCTTGTTGGGGCGATTTGGCAGGATTTTGATTTGTCCTTTCTTGAACATGTCTAGACCCATGCCACCCATGCCCATGAGCCTCTTTAAGCCTCCAGTCCTGAGTGCATACACGGCCGCCATCTCGCCCTCATGCACCCTGCCGAACCTCTTCACGGAAGCGAGAAACGCCCTATGGAAAATAGGAACTTGTGCCTGGGAAGCCTTTATGCCTTCGCTTTGTGATATCTGCCTGAGGCTATCCATAACATGGGCAATATCAATACCGTTCGGGCACCTGGTAGTGCAGGTCTCACACGAGGCACAAACCCATATGGTGTCACTGCTCAGAACTTCATCCTTCAGGCCTAGATGCACGGAGCGCATGAGCTTATGCGGAACGATGTCCATAGCAAACGCCAATGGACACCCATTGGTGCACTTCTCGCATTGGTAACAAGCGGCTATCGTTTCCCCGCTCTGCGCATCTACCTGCTTGCGGAAAGACGAGTTGGGCACCACTGTCCGGGGTAGTTCTGCAACTGCCATTCCTCTACCTCTTACACCGGGGACATAGCTCGCCATAGTCAAGCACGAACGGGGTATGGCAACTCGGAGTGCTATCCTTCTCGGGATGTCGACGAGGTAACTGTCTCCTGGGGGTTAGAGCAATGCCAGGGTGTAGTTCGCCGCCTGAGTCATGCTTTATGCCCCCAAGTCGAACCATTCCTTCTGGCACTTCCAATGTAATGATATCACACAAGCACATTCGTGTCCACAGCTTTGCCTCCAGTCCTCCCCGAAATAGCGATTGTCTTTAAAAGCCAGAGTTTTGGGTGTTATTGCGAGCGCAGCGAAGCAATCTCACGGGCGTTAGGGCGTTCCATCCTTCCGTGGAAGGACGCCCCTACACCCCGCGCTCCCACCACCCT
>QIGA01000190.1 GCA_003229915.1 Chloroflexota bacterium | reverse complement strand
CAATACAGCAGGCAGAGGAGATGGAACTGTCCTCGTAGGCGGCTCGATTGAAGACGTCTTCCGCAAGATAGATGAGCGGGGAGGGATCGCCATCGCCGCTCACATCGAGAGGTGGCCAACAGGATTCCTTCAGACCACCGAGAGCCGTCGGGTCAAGTCGAGAATCCATAGCAACCAATATCTCGCCGCTTTAGAGATCACCCAGCCTCAGAACAGAGAGCTCTGGAACAACGGTCAAATGCGTGGCTACCCCAAGAGACATGCCTGCGTCCAGGGATCAGATGCGCACGCTTTGGATGAAATCGGCAGGCGACCTACATACCTGAAGCTTCCGAGCTTGGACCTTGAAGGGCTGCGAACGGCCTTCAACGACTACGAGAACAGGATAAGATTCCCCGGCGAAATGCCTGGGGATGGCTAGCCGCTCCTGCCAGGAGGGTGCCCGCAAGCCCAGCAAAACGGAGATGGCCTGGAGCATCTCCTCTAGGTACAGTTGGAGCAGATGCTCCAACCTAGCCATAATTCTCAGACAGGCTCCTGGGGCAAAGCAACTACCTTTGGGTCTTCAATCCCATCCTCTTCTTATCCCTTTTCTCTCTTCTCTTGATCAGATAAAGGTAATACATCTCCCTCAAGCCGTACTGCCTCAACTCATGCAAGCGCAGGAGTGCGCTTACAAATCCTAGGCGGAGACGGGAACAAGGACTTCTCCTGATTATGGTGATCTGCATATACCTCCTCGCCAGTTTGGTCCAGTAGAACTTGTATGGCTCATCACCCCTCAGCAAATCGTACTCCCGCAAACCCTTCTCTATCGTCTCCCTTATTAGGAACATACAGTGTAGATGACCCACACTGTACTTCGAATACCTGGGGTCGCGGGCCGCGGTTGCGGCGTAGAACTTCCGGCCGTAGACAAAGCCATATTCGGCTGATGCCATTTCACCATCTACAGTTAGACAGGAAAAATGCAGCCATCCTCTCTCGAGAAACTGTGTCGCTATGTCTCTATAGAACTCCTTATTCCTGGGATCAGCGAATACGCCCTTAACATTCACGGATTGCCAGCGTTTCTGGTGAAGGTCAAAGAATTCGTTTAACCTGGCATCCAGAGCATCGACAGTGCATTCCTGGAAATCGACAACATGCGCTTCTTCTAAGGCTCGCAGTCTCCGGCGAAGGATCCACCGCCTGTTCCCGCTCAGCGAGCGAAAGTATTCGTCCCAGGTTGCTGGCAGTGCTATGTATGGTGCTACAGTGGTTGCTTTCTCTTGAACAGCCAGATTGTCAGCGAACGAAGGGATGTTCTTTCGGAGCAGGGCGAGGAATTCGCTGTCTTCCGGTACTAGGGTCAGTCTCAAAACAAGTCCGTTGTTGGCAAGTTCCTCCGCCATATAGGCCAAGAATGCCGCTATGACTTCCTCCCTGTTTTCAGACTGTGTCAGCCCCACACAATTGTAATTTACCGAGCCTATTGTCTCCAGCGCACGAAGTCTGAGCAGCCCCAATCTGTATTCGGTTCGCATGAGGGGGACAATCCCTATCACCTGGCGTTCCCTCTCGATCAGCAATATGTTGAGTTTCTTCCCTTCCCCAAAGTGCCTCCACCACGTCCATAGCCATTCATGAGTCAGATATACCGAGGTGTCGTGTCCGCTGTTTTGCGAAAGCTCGTCCCAGACTTCTCCCAGTGATTCAAACTCTTTTGCCTCTGTTACCACTCGTATCGTCATGTTGCTCATTTCACAACGCCCTTTGACTGAATGAGAGAGTCGCAGTAACTAACACGGGTGAGAAAGACCACCGCAAGATCAACCACGGTAGTCCGCCCGAGGAACCAGCGTTTCTCCGCAGACCTCGGCGTATACCCCCGCGCCAAACTTGACGCCCGCCTAAGAGAGCGTCCGAAGACTTAGCAAACCAAGGGTAGTCTAGGGCTTCTGCTCTAGGCACAGGTTGGAGCGGATGCTCCAACCTGCCCATAATTCTCAGACAGGCTTCTGGGAGATGGAGCTTTGCTCGTGTCCATAGTACTTCGTCATAAATATGACTACCCCAACTTCACCACCAATCCCATCCTCTTTTTCTCTTTCTCCGCCTTCTTTCTCATCAGACGCAGGCGATAGCTTTCTCGCAAACCATTTTGTTTTATCTCATGCACACGCAAGAATGTGCCCAGGAGTTTGAGGCGAAGGCCTGAGCAAAGACCCCTGTTGATCACGATGATCTGTATATATCGCCTAGCCGATTTTGTCCAATAAAACTTATGTGGCTCGCCGCCCCTCATGAAGTCAATCTCTCGCAGGCCATTCTTAATCGCCTCCCTTATTAGGAACATACAATGTAGATGCCCTACTCTATACTTCGAATACCGTAGATCACGGGCAACTGGGAGAGCGTAGAGCTTCCGATTATAGACACAGCTATACTGTGCTTCCGCCACCTCATCATCCACAGTCAGACAGGAAAAATGCAGCCATTTCTTCTTGAGAAATTGGTTTGCTGTGTCCCTGTAGAAATCCCTCATTTTGGGATTGGAGAACCAGCGACTGCTGTTCATTGACCGCCAACGTCTCTGGTGAAGGTCAAAGAATTTGCTTAACCTTTCCTCAATATTATCCGCAGTACATTCCTCTATCTTAACGCTATGCTCCTCCTGGAGGGAGCGTAAAGCTCGACGGAGCGTCTTCCGCAGGTGCCGACTCAACGAGTGATAATACTCATCCCAGGTTGCGGGTAGTGATATGTACGGTGCCAAAGCCACTACTGCCTCTCGAATAACCAGGTTTCTCGAAAACAGAGAAGCGTGCTTCCGCAGCAGATGAAGGAGTTTGCTATCTTCAGGCACTAGGGTCAACCTCAAGACAAGTTTGCCTTTGCGCAACTCCTCGTCCAGATAGGCCAGGAGCGCAGTTACCGCTTCCTCCCGATTCTCAGCCGGTATCAGCCCTACGTAATTGCAATCTACTGAGCCTATTACCTCCAGAAGATGATACCTGACTATCCCAACTCTGTACTCGGTCTTCATAAGGGGAACAATCCCTATCACCTGTCCCTGCTTCTCAATCAGCAATATGTTCAGCTTCCTTCCTTCGCCGAAGTGCCTCCACCATGTTGACAACCACTCATGGGCCAAAAACATCGAATTATCGTCGTCGCTATTCTGCAAAAGTGCATCCCAAATCCCCGCCAGCGACTCGAACTCCTTTGAATCTGTTATTACCTTTGTTCTCGTGCCGGTCATTTCATAACACCGTAATGCTTGATGCAGAGGCAGCAGTAAGAAAGGTAGAGGGGAGAAATTTTCGATAGACTAATCACGATGACCAGTCTGAGTAAGCGGTATCTCTCTCCAGAACTCCCAGGCAAGCAACTTCAAATAGCTTGCTTGGGCATATATCCTGGGGGCAAACTTAGCATGCGCCTTTTGAGATGGAATGTTACTCACAGCTACCGCGTTTCGCGATACTGTCATCCCTTTTTCTCTAAGGAACTGGGATCTCTTGAAATAGCCGTATACCATCAAACGCTTTCCTCTATACTCCGGAACTGTTTCAGTACCCCCGGTGCAGCCTTCATTGTTTGAAAAGTCCACGTTGTACGGTAGAGAGTCGACAGCTTTCCTGGCTTTCTCGCACAAAGCCACCCAGCCTATATGAGCAACCTCCCCATTAACAAAAACGCAGAAGGCTATTGCCCCTCTGTCCAGACGCTTCCTGGCAATGACGAAACGTCGGCGGAAGTCATAACCCGTAGCCGCTGCAAGCTCATCGGCCTCTTCATTGCTGCCAACTATCCTGAAGGTGAAATCCCCGACCCCAGGCATGAAGTCAGCCTCATTTCTTTCTTCAAGCGTATGCTCGTAGAGATAGTATTTCCCATAGTGGAAGAACCGACGTCTCGCAAAGTCAAAGCCGCGCGCGAGTAGTAGGGCTAGTCCATCTGTCCGGTAGATATCTTTCGCCCTTGTCAACAATATGCCTAGTCCACCCATGTCTCATCACCACCCCATCGTGGTTTCACCTGCCTACCTGTTGTTCTATCTTGATCAACATTGTCGCGTTCTTGCATGATGCACCCGTTTACTCAAAACCTTCCTGGCACGTTTGATATTACAACTCTTCTTTTTCCAGATTGCGTGGGTACTATTTGATCGACCTGTTCTACCTCGATGTCCATACCATCCCCAAGTGCGGACCTGTACTGAAACACGATTTCCCTGGTCAATCTATCAACATGATCCCGCGGGCGTTCCCTACCCAGGACGATTCTGACTGTCACCTTATCGTAGTCATCCTGAACCACCTGGAACTGCTCAATGCCCAAAGAGGCGAAGAAATTCAAGGGTAGAGCCACCCCTGGTATGCACTTGCCGCTTCTGGTGTATATGATATCAGTGATCCTACCATTGATTGCCGCTAACAAGGGAAGTCCTCTCCCACAGGAGCAAGTCCTGTCGGAACTCACCCCCATATCACCTATCTCGTACCTTATGAACGGCATGGCGTAACTGTGTAGGTTTGTAACTAGTATTCTCCCTTCCTTTCCTTCGGGCACAGGCTTATCCTCATCATCTACAATTTCAACTATTACATTTTCCGCTGATATGTGGTGCCCCGAATGCTCCGAGCATTCACAAGCAATTGCGTTTACCTCATTTGATCGGTAAAAGCTGAAAGCCTCACATTCGAATACCTTCGAATAGAGGTCTCTCTGGAAATCGTATAATTTTTCCCCAGACGTCATAATTGCCTTCGGCCTGATCTTGCGCTTGCCTTCCCTTTCGATAAACCGGGCCAGCAAGTAAATGGCTGTGGGATAGCCTCTTATGAATCCGCCTTGAAAACCTTCCAGCTTTTGGGCAAAAAGCGGTAGCTTGTCCTCTGACATCTCACGAACATCGAAACGCGTGATCCCCTCGAAGATCTCCTTGGATATCCGCGCGAACCTCTCTAGGGTTGACTCGAACAGAGGTTTCTCGCACAGCAAGGCGCACTTTCTCCCCAGTTCATATCCGGCCCAGCTCAAAGCTCTTAATCCTGCTGCAGAATCCCAGCCATGTATGTCGTCTTTTGCTCTGTAGAACCTCAATGGTTCGCCCGTAGAACCACCCGTGGAATAGGCCCTCAACTTCCTCCTGAGGAAATCCCGTGCTATCAGATCAGTGAAGTTATCCCTAACAAGCCGCCGGGGCAAGATCGGTAGTTTCACCAAGTCCTGGGAGCACTCTATGTCATCCGGCTTCAATACGCGCTGCTCGAAAATCCCGTGGTAGTAAGGTACATTATCATAGGCGTACCTTAACAACCTCCTCAGCCTCTCATCTTGCAGCGCCAGGATCTCGTGCCGAGGCCACCATTGAGTCCTTTCGAGTTCCCCCAGACGCTCCATAGCCTTTGTGCCTCTAGCGGCATCCAGCGCGGGCCCAAACACGTGCTTTACTACGAGCTCATACATGGCTATTTCCCAAAACGACCATTAGTCAATGAACATCCTCAACCACAGTTCCAAATTCAGCCAGCGCCACATACTGTATTTGACATCCCTTAGCCCCTGTCGGTAGGCTTTGAATTGCCGATCCACCTCGCTGCTGTCAAAATAAGGGCGTTGCCGAAAGCTCTGTGAGTTGATGATCTCCGATATCTCATTTTCCAGATCTGTTTTCAGCCAGCTGCCCTCGGGAGTGTCAAAGCCTATCTTATCTTGCCGATTCGCCACTGATTCAGGTAACATTCCTTTCATCGCATTGCGGAGAACGAACTTTCTGGTTCCTCGACGAATCTTCTGCTCCCAGGGCATGGCAAAAGCGAATTCGACAAGCCGATAATCAAGGAAAGGCACGCGTGACTCAATCGAGAATGCCATTGAATTCTTATCCTGATGCCTTAGAAGCCGCGGGAGAATGAAGAATTCGAACTCCTCATATAGATAGGTATCGAAGAAGTTTGCCCCCCCCACTCCGACACCACCATCTCTAAAGGGATAACCTGTGAACGCGGCGGTGAATTCCTTGTTCAAGCAAGGTCTACCATCCGCTCGCGTAGCCCTTCTCACCCACGGTTTCAGCTTCGTGGGCAAGAAATGATAGCCTGCTCTCAGGGCACTCATGTAAGCTGTACTGCCCTGTTGGCGCACATGATAGCGGAATTCACGCGCCAGTTTTCGCCATTGCAAGCTCCTCATCAGGTGGAAAAACAGAGACGGATAGTAGCTGCCGTACCCAGCCAGCAACTCATCCCCACCCTGACCATCGAGAGCCACTTTGACCCCGGACTGTTTGGCAAGCTTGTATACTTCCCGCTGAGCATACGTTCTCGTGGAAACGAAGGGCTCCTCTTGATGCCAGATCAAATCCAGCATGTCCTTCCGCAAGCCTTCTCCTGTGGCATAGGTACAGTAGGCATCAACCGCTGTCCTCGCAACGACTTCATTGATGAAAGCCCCTTCATCACACCGCTTGTCATCATGCCGGACAGAGAACGTCTTCTGAATACCCTCAATGCCGGGGAACTTGGCCCTATCCTTACGCATCAGTTTGTCCACCACGCAAACAATAGAAGAGGAATCCAGCCCCCCACTCAAGCAAGTGCCTACTGGCACATCACTTATCAGCCGCAACCGAATGCTATCTTCAAACAGATCACTAAACCGCCGGGCATATTCCTCATCGCTCAACCCCGATAGTCTGTAACCCAGCCGGATATCGTAATAGCGCTGGATCCTAAGCTCCTTCGTCTCTGGCACAAACTCCAGGTAGTGTCCCCCTCTAAGCCGCTTAATCCCACTGAAAAAAGTGTCCTCAGTACAATCCTCAGCCCAATAGGCAAGGTAATCAAAGACAGTCTGATCATTTGGCCTTCTATCAATGAAATCTGCCTCCAGAAGCGCCTTGATCTCCGAGGCAAACAAGAACCTCTTCCCATCAAAGTAATAGTAAAACGGTTTGATGCCGAAGCGATCCCGGCTGCAAAATATCTTCCTCTTCCTGCTATCCCAAACGGCGAATGCCCACATGCCGTTAAATCTACTGAGGCATTCCACCCCCCATTCCTCGTAGCCGTGCACAATGACCTCTGTGTCGGTATATGACCTGAATCTATGTCCTCTACCCTTCAACTCCTCCCTCAAGCCAGTATGGTTGTAAATCTCGCCATTATGAATAATCCAAACGGTTCCATCTTCGTTGCTCATCGGCTGGTGTCCCGCCGCGGAGAGGTCGATGATCGAAAGCCGGCGGTGCCCAAAGCCAAGGTCGACTGAGAACTCCAACGGGGCTGCAACATGCCCCGCCTTCCATCCTAGTTCGGCTACGCTGTCGTCACCGACCCTGGGTTCGCATCGCCCGTCTGGGGTGCTGATAAAAGCATACCCCTCATCATCAGGACCGCGATGCTTGAGTACGCTTGTCATGCGCTGTAGAAGATCAGGAGTAACCTCTCTGCCGTCCGAACTAAAAATGCCTGCTATACCACACATAGCTCTCTTCTCACGGTCGAACCACCATACCGAAATTTGTTATGAGTATAGAGAGACCTCATTGAGGACTCCGTTCAATGGCTTCTCTTTCCAAGAGCTCCACCACGCGATTCTCAGGTAACGCCCCTCAGCGTAGATCCTGGCACCAAGCTTCTCAAG
>QIGA01000185.1 GCA_003229915.1 Chloroflexota bacterium | reverse complement strand
GGCCGCCAGCCCATGAGTCTTCTTCTGCCTGCCTTTCCCAGACTGATATTGCTATGGTCAGTGTTCCCCACCTGCCCCACAGTGGCCAGGCACTCTCCATCAACTCGACGAAGCTCGCCCGAAGGCAATCTCACCAAGGTATAGCCACCCTCTTTGGCCATAACTTGAGCGGAGGCCCCGGCACTACGCACCATTTGCCCCCCTCTGCCACGGCTAAGCTCGATATTGTGGACCGCGGTGCCCAGAGGGATCAGCTTTAGTGGCAAGGCATTGCCAGGCTTTATCTCTGCGCCCTCACCTGAGGAGACAGTAGCGCCCACCCTGAGCCCCACAGGAGCCAAGATATAGCGCTTCTCTCCATCAACGTAATTGAGCAGGGCGATATTGGCCGAGCGATTGGGATCGTACTCTATGGAAGCTACTTTGCCTGGAACTCCGATCTTATCCCGCCTGAAGTCAATAATCCTAAGTCGGCGTTTGGCCCCACCTCCACGGTGGCGCACCGTTATTCTCCCCTGGTTGCTCCTCCCTGCCTTCTTCTTCAAGGGCAGGAGCAGTGATTTCTCCGGCTTTTTCTTAGTGATCTCCGAGAAATCGGCGCCAACCATGCCCCTCCGTCCCGGAGAAGTAGGTCGGTATATCTTAAGCGCCAAAGCTGTTCACCTCTACACAAACTTTATCGATGCTCATACCTAAACACCTTCAAAAAGCTCTATCTTGTTTCCTGGCTCCAAGGTAACCACCGCCTTCTTCCAAGACGAGGTCATCCCTCGCCGCCTGCCAGCGCGGCGCATCTTGCCCGGCACATGGATCACGTTCACTGAGACCACCTTCACTTTGAAAGCCTTCTCCACAGCCTCCTTGATCTGAGGCTTATTGGCGCTGCGGGCTACCTCGAAGGTGTACTTGTTGTGCTCGATAAGCAGCGTATTCTTCTCAGTGATGACCGGTCGTTGTAACACCTCGTAACTGTGCATCCCTTTCCCCTAGGAGGCCTGAGCCTCAGTGACTACCTGTTTCTTGCCCCAGGTAGCCTCCGCCCGACGTACCGCATCAACAGTCATGAGCAACATCCTATGTGCCAGCAAGTCGACAACATTCAGCATACTGGCGGGCAGCGTTTTCGCTTTCTCTACATTGCGAGCAGACTTGACAACATTGATCTCAGGATCGCCCGTAACCAGCAAAACCGAGGACTCGATTCCCAGTGTCCTCAAGATATACACTACTCGCTTGGTGCTGGGTTGCTCCAGCCCGAACGAGTCGACCACCAAAAGTTCGCCATCGGCCACCTTGGCTGAGAGAACGCATCTCAAGGCCAAGCGCCTCATCTTCTTCGGCATCGCCTGCCTGTAGCTTCGAGGATGAGGGCCGAAGGCTACACCACCGCCACGGCGTGTCGGCGGCCTTCTACTGCCAGCCCGGGCAAATCCCGTGTGCTTTTGGCGAAATAGCTTGCGGGTACTTCCTGAAACCTCACTCCGCGTCTTGGTACTGGCAGTCCCCACACGTGCGTTGGCACGCTGTCTCACAAGCGCCTGGTGAACCACCGCCTCGTTAGAGGGCACACCGAACACGGACTCATCAAGTTCGATTTGATCGATTACCTGACCTTCAGTATTGTATACCGAAACTTGCAAGGCGACTCCTAACTCCTAGTCATTCCCCCTGGATTTCCTTATCTCCAACAGTCCGTTCCTAGCGCCAGGCACCGCCCCCTTGACCAAGAGGAGGTTGCGATCCGGATCAGCCTCGATCACTTCGAGTCGCTTCACCGTGACTCGCTGGTTTCCCATGTGCCCCGCCATCCTCTGTCCCTTGAATACACGCCCTGGATCGGTGCCAGCCCCGACAGAACCCGGAGCACGGTGGCGATCAGACTGACCATGGGTTTTGGGGCCGCCACTAAAGTGATGGCGCTTGACACCGCCAGCGAAGCCCTTCCCCTTGGATATCCCGCTGACATCCACCGAATCGCCAGGCTGGAATAGGCTAACATCGACCCGATGTCCCAATTCGATATCTGAAGTATCTGCAACTCTGAATTCTCTCAAGTGCTTGAACAAACCAAGCTCTCTCAAATGCCCCCGCTCAGGAGAATTGAGCCGCCTCGCCTCGCCAAAGCCAAGCTGTATTGCGCTGTAGCCCTCCTTGGCTGCAGTCTTGATCTGCGTCACAACACAGGGGCCAGCTTCGATAGCAGTAACCGGTTCTACCGTACCGCCCTCAATGAATACCTGTGTCATGCCTACTTTTCGACCGATAAGACCATTAATCATTCGCTATAACCCGCCTAGAGCTTGATCTCAATGTCAACACCTGCCGGGAGGTTCAAGGTGGTCAGGGCATCGATAGTCTTCGTGGTTGGATCCATAATATCGATCAGCCTTTTATGAGTCCTTATCTCGAACTGCTCCCGGGAATCCTTGTCCACATGCGGAGAACGTATAACGCAGAATTTCTTTATATGAGTGGGAAGAGGCACAGGCCCAATCACTGCCGCCCCTGTGCGCTCCGCTGCCTCCACAATCTGCACCGCAGATTGATCCAGTATACGGTGGTCGAATGCTTTAAGCTTGATACGTATCTTCTGCTTAGGCATCTAGCCCCTCATTCTGGTGATTATCCCCTGGGCCTGCTCCTTGGGGACTTCCTGATAATGATCAAACTCCATGGAATAGGTTGCTCTCCCCTGGCTTATTGACCGCAGGTCAGTGGCATAGCCAAAGCTCTCGGCCAGCGGCAAATAGCCGCGAACTATGTGCGTCCATGCTCGCAATTCAACAGCCTCAACCCGGGCTCTCCTAGCATTGAGGTCGCCAATTATGTCCCCCAGGAACTCCTTGGGAGTCGCCACCTCAAGCTTCATTATCGGCTCGAGGAGCACGGGTTTGGCCTTCCTGACACTCTCCCTCAGTGCGATTGCTCCTGCCATCTTGAAAGCTATATCTGACGAGTCAACCTGGTGATAACTGCCATCGACTGCAGTAACACGGACATTGACTATCGGATACCCCGCAATCACGCCGCTTTCAAGCGCCTCTCTGACCCCTTGCCCCACAGCAGGAATATACTGCCTGGGTATCGCCCCTCCTGGGATTTTGCTAACGAATTCGAATCCCCCGCCTTGCTCCATCGGCTCGATTTCAAGCCAAACGTGACCGTATTGACCACGCCCGCCTGTCTGCTTGATAAACTTACCTTCGGCGCGCGCAGGAACGGTGATCGTCTCCTTGTAGGCAACCTGCGGCTTGCCAATCTTGGCATCTACCTTGTACTCGCGCACCAACCTATCGACAATAATATCAATGTGAAGCTCCCCCATCCCAGAGAGTATTGTCTGCCCCGTATCTTGGTCATAGCGCCTCTTGAAAGTGGGGTCTTCATCCGCCAGCTTGCTTAGGGCATCACCGATCCTACTCTGATCTGCCTTGGTCTTTGGCTCGACGGCAACGGAAATAACCGGCTGTGGGAACTTTATCGCTTCCAGAACAATAGGTTTAGCAAGGTCGCATATAGTATCACCGGTAAAGGTGTTCTTAAGTCCAACGGCAGCAATGATCCGCCCACAGCTTATCTCCTCTACTTCCTCTCGCCTGTTGGCATGCATTTGCAGCAAGCGTCCCAGCCGTTCCTTGTGCTCCCTGGCGGAATTGAGAACCTGCGCACCGGCCCGGGCAGTACCTGAATACACCCGTAAATAAACGAGACGTCCCACAAAAGGATCGGAGACTATCTTGAAAGCCAGGGCGGAAAAGGGCGCTTCATTGCTCACCTCACGAAAGCTATCCTCGCCAGTCTTGGGGTCAATGCCCTGAACTGGAGGTACGTCTAGAGGTGAGGGCAGATAGCTGATTACGGCATCGAGGATAGGCTGTAGACCCTTGTTCTTGATGGCACTGCCACAGAGCACCGGAACCACCCTGGTAGACAGGGTTGCCCTCCTCAGTGCTGCTCTGATCTCCGGAACCGCGATCGCTTCACCCTCGATATATGCATGCATGAGCGCCTCATCGTGGTCAGCCACCTGCTCAATCAACTGCTCCCTGTAATGGGTGGCGGCATCCTTGTATTCCTCTGGTATGGGTATCTCCTCCGGGTCCGCGTCGCGAGCTTCGGGGAAGACCCAGGCCTTGAGTTCAACAAGGTCAATGACACCGCTGAAGGATGCTTCAGCGCCCAGGGGTATCTGCAGTGGGACAGGGTTAGCCCGGAGGCGATCTTTAATCGACTGCACTGTTGCAAAGAAGTCAGCGCCAACGCGGTCCATCTTGTTGACGAAGCATATCCGGGGGACCTTGTAGCTATCTGCTTGACGCCAGACTGTCTCCGACTGCGGTTCAACACCAGCCAGGGCATCGAAAACCACCACACCGCCATCGAGAACCCTGAGGCTCCGTTCCACCTCAGCAGTGAAGTCTACATGCCCAGGGGTGTCGATAATATTGAACTCATAGCCAGCCCACTCACAGCTGGTAGCAGCCGCGGTAATGGTGATCCCACGCTCACGCTCCTGCTCCATCCAGTCCATCACCGCCGTCCCCTCATCTACCTGCCCCACCTTGTAGGTCCGTCCGGTGTGGAAAAGGACGAGTTCAGTGACAGTCGTCTTCCCAGCATCAATGTGAGCGATGATCCCGATATTCCTTACCCGCTCCAGCGGTAATGCCAGCGCCATGGCCCGTTCCCTCTCCGCCAAGCAATTTTTCTGTGCGACCAAAATTCTCAAACCTCGCTACCACCTGTAATGGACAAAGGCCTTGTTCGCCTCCGCCATACGGTGGGTATCTTCCCGTTTCTTGATAGTAGTGCCCTGTCCCCGAAAAGCATCCATCAACTCAATTGCCAGCCTTTCTGACATCGGCTTGCCCTTGCGCGCCCTGGCTGAAGCCAGCAACCAGCGCATCGCCAGAGCAAGACGTCGATCCGCCCTGATATCGATCGGCACCTGATAGGTAGCGCCACCGACTCTGCGTGGTTTGACCTCAACAGCCGGCGTCGCGTTCCTCACCGCCTGCTCGAAGACATCCAGAGGATTCTTCTTCAGTTCCTTTTCGACTATATCCAACGCCTCGTAAACTATGCGCTCGGCCTTGCTCTTCTTGCCATCCAACATGACCTTATGAATAAACTTGGCAATCTCCTGGCTACGATACTTGGCATCAGGAGTAATCGTCCTCTTAACCGCTCTCGATCGTCTTGGCATCTTCCCCTCTGCGAACCGTCCTTTCAATCAAAGAGCTTCTATAACTAGAAGCTCTCGCAACGATCAATCAAAACCCAAGGTTTGCCCGCTTAAAGACCGGCCTTGGGCTTTTTGGTGCCATATAGACTACGACCTTGCCGGCGTCCCTCGACGCCGCCAGCATCCAGAGCACCCCGTATGATATGATATCGCACGCCTGGAAGGTCTTTGACCCTCCCGCCGCGAATCAGCACCACCGAGTGCTCCTGCAGGTTATGTCCCTCACCTGGGATATAGGCCGTCACTTCCATGCCATTGGTCAACCGTACACGCGCAACCTTGCGCAGCGCAGAGTTTGGTTTCTTCGGCGTCACTGTCTTAACCTGCAGACAGACTCCACGCTTCTGAGGAGAGCCTTTGCCCTGCACACTAATGCTCTTCAGCGTATTATAGGTAAAGCGAAGGGCAGGTGCTTTGACCTTCTTCTTGATCCGCTTGCGCCCTTTTCTCACGAGCTGGTTGATTGTGGGCAACTCTCCTCCTCCAAACGTGCCCCAGGCACCGAGATATGAGTATACTAGAACCTTCAACCTATGTCAAGCGTAAATGGCAGCTAAAATTAGGCTCCCGCGAAACGCCTGAAACCCTTGGAACTTAGCTTCGACAGTATCCGTAGCTGTTTGCTGATTTAGCTTCAGCTGCCTTTAAACGCTACCCGTTTCGCGGGAAGCTCCATTAAGCCTAACTGTACAAACCGATGATGCATGCGCTATACTGGCCGGCAGACAATTGCGAGTTTCGTCGAGGAATAGTACGGCATATACGACGACGGCAGGCTCAAGTCGGACGTTATGTGGCTATTTCCTGCCCGAACTCTGCAAGTCGTACAGCAATACGGGCCAGGTCATAGCTACGGAAAGAGTAAGGGGGCTGTCAACTAGATGCCAACCAAACCAGGAGGCTAGAATGGAAAGAATATCCGTTGATCTAGAGAATTGCTACGGAATCAAAGCCATGTGTCATGATTTCGATTTTGAACGCGGCAAGGCATTCTTAATATATGCTCCCAACAGTGCCATGAAGACATCTCTAGCAAATGTATTCAAAGACATTAGTCAAGATGAGGCTCCTAAAGACCGCATATTCCCACACAGGTCTACAGCATTCTCCATCACCGATGAATCTGGTCTGAGCTTGAGTCCTGATCAAGTATTCGTTGTAGACCCATATGAAGAGAATTTCAGTTCTGAGCGAATGGCCACTTTGCTTGTGAACAAGGAATTGAAACGTCAATACGAATCAATACATGCTTCGATTGCCCAAGCGAGGGTGGACCTGTTCTCCAGCCTTGGGAAAATGGCCGGTCTTAAGAAGAACGTCGAACAAGAAATGGCGTTTGCCTTCAAGCCCAACATCACCGATATCTATTCACTGTTGGACGAGCTCGAACCCGACGTCGCAGCAAAGGCTGATCCGGGCTTTGCTGATATTGTTTATGACGAGGTGTTCAACCAGAAGGTTCAGACCTTTCTAGCATCAGAAAGTATGCGTATCTTGTTGTCCGAGTATGTCGATAAGTACAACGAGCTTATTGACAGATCTATGTACTTCCGCCGAGGCATCTTCAATCACAACAACGCTGCTACAGTCTGTAAGAGTCTGAAGGATAACGGTTTCTTTGCTGCAAAGCACTCGGTCTCTCTTGTTGATCAAAGCGCTCAGAAGAGAGAGATTTACAGCCAAGATGACCTTGAAGCGGCTATTTCAGAGGAGAAAGCCCGAATTCTGGACCATCCCGACTTGGCCAAGAGATTCGAAGCTATTGACAAGGCTATCAATAAGAACATCGAACTCCGCCACTTTCATGACTATCTGGAAAAGAATCTCAAGCTCTTGCCAGAGCTAGATAACCTAGACGGCCTCAAGCACAAGCTCTGGATATCCTATCTCATTGCGAGCGAGGATCAGTACAAGGCATTGCTCAGAGTCTTTCGAGAAGGCAAAGAGGAGCTTAGCCAGATTATCCAAGCAGCGAAGACACAGGCAACGCTTTGGCGAGATGTCGTCGATATATTCAATCAGAGGTTTTCGGTACCTTTCACGATCGAAATAGCTAACCAAGATGACGTGATACTCAAAGATGAATCGCCAAGTCTGGTTTTCAAATACCATGACGGTGTTGACCATCAAGAAATCGGCAAAGAAGAACTACTACCCATATTGTGTACCGGCGAGAAACGAGCGTTGCACATATTGAACGTCATCTTCGAGCTCGAAGCCCGCAAGAAAGAACCACAACCCACCGTAGTTGTGCTCGATGATATCGCAGACTCTTTCGACTACAAGAATAAGTACGCGATCATTGAGTACTTGAAGGACAATGTGGAAACAGGGAAGTTCTTCATGATTATACTGACTCACAACTTCGATTTCTTCAGGACCGTGCAGAGC
>QIGA01000183.1 GCA_003229915.1 Chloroflexota bacterium | reverse complement strand
CATGTTTACCCATCTTCACATCCACACCGATTACAGCCTCCTCGACGGAATGTGCCGTATCCCCAACCTCATAAGCAGAGCCAAAGAGCTAGGCATGAACAGCCTTGCGATAGCTGATCATGGCGCACTCTACGGCATACTCACGTTCTACAGCGAGGCAATAGAGGCAGGCATAAAACCAATTCTGGGTTGCGAATTCTACGTCGCACCAAACGATAGGCAAAGCAAACATGCAGCCGACAAAAATCCATATCACCTCGTTCTGCTAGCCAAAAATGAGGCAGGGTATCGCAACTTGCTAAAGCTTGCTACTGGAGCCCAACTCGAGGGCTTTTACTACAAGCCGAGAGTAGACAAAGAACTGCTCTCACAACACAGCGAGGGCTTGATCGCCCTCTCAGCCTGCCCAAACGGGGAAATGGGACGCCTGATCATAGAAGACCGCCGGGAGGACGCTGAGAAAGCTGCTCAATGGTATAAGGACGTTTTCGGAGATTTCTACCTGGAACTCCAGGAACACGCTGTCCCTGAGCTTGCCAAGATCAACAAAGAGCTGGTCGCCATGTCTCGCAAGCTGAACCTCCCCCTTGTGGCCACCAACGACGTTCATTATGTAAACAAGGATGACGCCTACGCACACGAAATACTGCTATGCATTCAGACCAATAACACCATCTACAATGAAAAGCATTTCAAGATGGCCGATGATTCTTTCTACCTAAAGAGTTCCCAGGAAATGGCCGAGATGTTCGCCGAACTACCCGAAGCTCTGACTAATACTGAGCATATCGCCGAGCTATGTAACCTTAACCTCGACTTCGGCCGCCTCCGCCTTCCTACCATAGACCTACCTTCCGGCAAGACTGCTGATGAACAGCTTGTGGAACTCTCCCATCAAGGGCTAGCAGCACGCTACCCCGATCTTCCATCACAAGCTGTAGAGCGGCTTAACTATGAGCTTGAAGTCATCAAGCAGACTGAATTCGCCAACTACTTCCTGGTCATATGGGATGTCATATCCTTTACTCGGGCACAAAAGATCCTCTTCGGTGTTCGCGGTAGCGCTGCAGCCAGCATCGTCCTCTACTGCCTGGAGATAACCGATATCGATCCCCTGGCTCACAGGCTGGTGTTCGAGCGCTTCCTCAATGTGGAGCGCAGAGAAATGCCCGATATCGACCTCGATTTTCAGGATGACCGTCGTGACGAGGTCATAGCCTACGTAGCCCAGAAATATGGCCCCGACCGCGTAGCTCAGATCATCACTTTCGGCACCATGGGAACCCGTGCAGCGCTTAGAGACGTGGGCAGAGCACTGGGGTTGCCCTACGGGGATGTTGACCAGGTGGCACGGCAAATCCCCGCACTGGTGACTACCATTCAAGAAGCTCTGGAAACAAATATCGAGCTGCGTAACAAATACCGGGATAACGCGAACATAAAGCATCTCATCGACACCGCAACCAAACTGGAGGGAGTAGCCCGCCATGCCTCCACCCACGCTGCCGGAGTCGTCATCTCCAGAGAACCTCTAATCCACCACGTCCCTCTCCAAAGGCCAAGCAGAGCCGAAGAGCAGAGCATTAACATGACTCAGTTCGCCATGGATGAAATCGCCAAAATCGGGCTTTTGAAGATGGACTTCCTGGGACTAGCAAACCTAACCATCATAGAGAAGGCAAACCATATCATCGCCGAAAATCACGGTATCGATGTCGCCCTGCAGAACATACCCCTCGACGACGCCAAAACCTTCGATCTCCTCTCATCCGGAGAGACGACAGGTGTCTTTCAACTTGAGGGTGCTGCTATGCGCCGCTTTATCAAGGAGCTTAAGCCCAGTTGCCTTGGCGATATCGCGGCCATGGTGGCTCTCTACCGCCCGGGACCAAAGCAGCACATCCCCACCTTTATCAGGGCGAAACACGGGCTGGAGCCCATTCGCTTCCCCCACCCCACCCTCACCGAAATCCTGCAAGAGACATACGGCGTCATCGTCTACCAGGATCAGGTCCTCCTCATCGTTCAAGCCTTCGCCGGATACAGTCTCGGCGAGGCTGATATTGTACGCAAGGCGATGGGGAAAAAGATACCCGAAGTGATGAAAAAAGAGATGCAACGATTCCTCGCCGGAGCGAAGAAAAAAGGGTTTACCAAGGATCTCGCCGAGCAAGTGTGGAGTCTCATCGAGCCCTTTGCAGGCTACGCATTCAACAAGGCACACAGTGTCAGCTATGCCATGATCGCTTACCAGACCGCTTATCTCAAGGCGAACTACCCTGTGGAGTTCATGACCGCCCTCCTGACCGCAAACATGGGACAGGCAGACAAGGTAGCCTCAGCCATCAGCGAGTGTCACCGCCTGGGCATCGGAGTGCTGCCACCTGATATCAACCAAAGTGGAGAGAGTTTTACCATTGAACGCGCTGAAGCGGATATTGGTGCCGTTCGCTTTGGGCTGGCAGCAATCAAGAATGTCGGCGCTGCCGCAATCAGGCCAATCATCGCCATTCGAGACCAAGCTGGCCCCTTTAAGTCGCTCGACGACTTCTGCCGCAGAGCTGACCTCAGGAACCTCAACAAACGAGCGTTGGAAAGTATGATCAAAACAGGAGCGCTGGACTCTCTGGGAGAGCGCGGCTCCCTTTTGGCTGGCACTGACCGTATCCTGGCGCTGGCGCAAACAGAGCAGCGCCTTAAAGAAGTTGGCCAGTCCACAATGTTTGACCTCTGGGGACAGACCGTGAACGTGCCCCTTCCCGGCATCGACCTCCCCGAAGTAGCGATACCAGCCCAAGAGAGGTTAGCGTGGGAAAAGGAACTGCTCGGGATATATCTCTCCGATCATCCCTTCACCCAGGCCTCTCGGCGACTGGCTTCGGAGGTCGATGCCTTCTGCGGGCAAATTGACACGGAGATGGTAGGCCAGACAATTACCACCGCAGGCATAGTCACCTCCGTGCGGCAATCGTACACCAAAGATAAGCGCCCCTTTGTCAGCGCCATTCTGGAGGATTTTGCCGGCAGCATAGAGGTCACAGCGTGGCCTGACGTCTACGAACGCACCAGAGATATCTGGCAAGAGGGTCGAACCCTCATAATTAAGGGTAAAGTAAGAACCCGGAATGAGCGCATACAACTGACCTGCTTTAGTGTATCACCTCACCAACCAGGCAAGAGCGAGGAATCTATCGAACAGCCGGAGCAACAGAGTGCAGCATCATCTCGACGCCGACTCAAAATCAACCTCCCCACCTCTGAGGATACCAACGCCGATATCGCCCGTCTGAGGCAGCTCTTCGACGTACTCAGGCAGTTCCCTGGTGAAGACGACGTATACCTGACAATAGTCACCAGCGAGGGTGCTACGAAGATCGAAATGCCCGATTTTACTACAGACTACAGCCCCGAACTTCACCGACATCTGGTCAGCCTAATCGATGAGCAGGACATAACTATTGAAGAAAAGGTGAGTTAGGTTTGCCCATTTGACCTGCTTCCAAATCAAGAAGGCGCCTTTTCAGTTCCAGGCCCCCGCCAAATCCACAGAGGCTACCATTGCTGGCCACCACGCGGTGACATGGCACAATGATAGGGCAGCGGTTCCGAGCCATTGCCCCTCCTACCGCACGGCATGCCCGCGGTTTTCCGATTTGCCTTGCCACCCAAGCATAGCTCCTAACCTCACCATAAGGTATAGAGCGAGTTGCGTCCCAGACAACCCGCTCAAAAGCAGTAGCTTCACCAAAGTCGAGCTTATCAGGGAATGTCACCAGCGCACCATCGAAGTAGCGCTGGAGCCGCAAGGGCAGGTCACCAAAAACAGCGCTCGCCTCCAGTGTTCCCTTCACGAAATCTTCAAGGGCAGCCAGTGCTGCCTCACGAGACACGCGGGGCAAGGACACGAAGCTCAGCCCTCTCTCAGAACCTCCGATAACCACCCAACCGAACCTGGTACTAACAACAGTATGCTTGACTTCCAAACCGCACCTCACGGCTGCCTATAATCCATTATTGAGACTCTGAAGCCGGCCTCCTGGTTTACTGTTGCCTACTGATGAATCATAGCGATACCTTCGGCAACGCGTCCTCCGTCGTGACAGGAGTCACGACGCTACATGGTGGGTAGGGGTGGTGCAGCGTAGCGACCCTCCCCTACAGTGCATTTTGGGTGGTGGGTTCCATTTCATTCCACCCACCCTACGATGCTGAATGCTCTTAGCTCCCTATTCAAACTTGAGTTCACTTTCGTAGTAACTTGGATTATCACCCGCAGGGTGCGCATTTTGAATCCGGACTCGCAGATCAAGGGCTGAGCTGACGGGTTGACTATAATCTAAACCTACATCATTTTCAATCTCCGCCATAATTCTCACAGCGCCCAAGCAAACAAACCATCTTCGCTGCCCAATCACCAGCATCGCAGGTCACGCTCTTGTATTTGTTGCCCAGATGTGATAATATAAACTGACTCTAGCTGAGGAAGAGTCGTACAGGAGTAACTCAGGGAGGTCAGTTCGGGGAACCAGGATATGGTAACGGAGAAGGAAAAGGCGCTCGATCTGGCAATAGGCCACATCGAAAAGCAATTCGGCAAAGGCTCCATCATGAAGTTGGGAGAAGCCTCGGCAATGGTGCCAATTGACAGCATCTCCACCGGCTCACTCTCATTGGACTTGGCCCTTGGCATCGGCGGTATTCCTCGAGGACGAGTTACCGAGATTTTTGGGCCCGAGGCCTCAGGGAAATCAACGCTTTGCCAGCATATAATTGCCGAAGCCCAAAAAGCCGGCGGCATAGCAGCGTACATCGATGTAGAACACGCCCTCGAGCCCATATACGCTGCAGCCTGTGGTGTCAAGGTAGAGGACCTGCTCATCTCCCAGCCCGATACCGGGGAGCAGGCTCTAGAGATCACCGAGACTCTAGTCCGTAGCGGCGCCATCGATATAATAGCGATCGACAGTGTCGCGGCACTGGTACCCAGGGCAGAGCTCGAGGGAGATATGGGAGATGCCCATGTCGGATTGCAGGCACGACTAATGTCTCAGGCGTTGCGGAAACTGACAGCGGCCATAAGTAGATCGCATACCGCTGTGGTATTCGTCAACCAGCTCAGGGAAAAGGTTGGCATTATCTTTGGCAATCCAGAAGTCACTCCGGGAGGCAGGGCTCTCAAGTTCTACAGCTCACTACGGATAGACCTCAGGAAAATAGAGACCATCAAGGTAGGGAGCAAAGTAGTGGGCACCAGGATTAGAGCCAAGGTGGTCAAGAACAAGGTCGCTGCCCCATTCAGGTCAGCCGAGTTCGACATCATGTTTGAGGAAGGTATCAGCAAAGCGGGCGACCTCCTCGACCTAGGAGTCGAGATGGGGATGATTAAGAAAACAGGGGCCTTTTTCTCCTACGACGAGACACGTCTCGGACAGGGCCGTGAGAATGCCAAGGATTACCTCAGGCAACACCAGGACCTTGCCCAGGAAATCGAACGCCAGATAAGATCAACTGCCAGCATACAGAAAGACCCTCTAGCCTTCTCCGCCAGCGTTGAGCCCACAGCAGTAGACTCAACAAATTAGCCCCGATTTCACCTCTCAAGTGCTCCAGACCGACTCGCTAACAGGAATGTTCAATCCTGCCTCAGCCTTGATATTTGATATTTGTTGAGGAAGTGGATGAACACGGTCACAGTCATCAAGACCCAGGCAGACCGAAAAGGAAGAGTCAAAGTATTCCTTGATAGTGGCTCCGCCTTCATTTTAAACCTCCCCATAGCTGTTGAGGCAGGGCTTCATAAAGGACAAACGCTGTCCCTTCCCGAGGTCAAAAGGCTCAAGAGAACTGATAAGCTTCATCGCTCGCTCAACAGCGCGCTGAAGTATATGGGCCCACGCCCCCGAAGTGAGATGGAAATAAGGTCCCGACTAAGCCATCACGGCTTCGACAGAGGCACAATACAGCAAGTACTCGCTAAGCTAAACGAACAGAGATTGGTCGATGATGCCGCCTTTGCCCAGTTTTGGCGAGCGAATAGGGAGAACTTCAGGCCGCTCAGCCGCCGACTCCTCGAATTGGAGCTGCGGCAAAAGGGCGTTGACAGCGAGACCATCGCCGCAACCACCGCAGATGTTGATGACGAACTGGGAGCTTATCGAGCCGCACAAAAGAAGACTCGCTCTCTCTCAGGGCTGGATTACCCCAACTTTCGCAAGCGTTTGGGGGCCTTCCTTAAGAGGCGTGGCTTCGCCTACGAGCTAATCAATCATACTATCGACCGCGTTTGGCTGGAAGAGGGCAACAATCTGCCAGAATAGCGGAAAGGAAAGGTTCGGAAAATGGATTGGATATATATAGTACCTATTGTCCTGTTAACACTTCTCCTCGGAGTGGTAGCTGGCTTCTTCACTCGGACTACCCTAATGGCCAGGAGATTTCGCCGCGCCGAAGAAGACGCCACCAAGATTCTCGACGACGCTACCACCAAGCAGAAGGAAATTATCCTTGAAGCCAAGGAGGAGGCTCTAAAGATCAAGGCTGACGTCGAATCTGAGACCCGTTCGCGTCGCTCAGAGCTTCATCGCCAGGAAAGACGCATCGCCCAAAAAGAAGAGAACATCGACCGCAAAACCGAAGCTCTGGAGAGGCGCGAGCGTGGACTAACAGCCAAGGAAAAAGAAATAGATAAATCACTGGCTCAATTGGATGAGTTTAAGAAAAAGCAGGTGCAACAGCTCGAGCTTATCTCCGGCATGTCCACGGCCGAGGCCAAAGAGATCCTGCTGACCACAGTTGCGGAGGAAACCCGTCAAGATATGGCGCAACGCATTCGTGAGGTTGAAGCCCAGCTAAGAAGTGAGGCGGATCAAAAGGCCAGGGAGATAGTCTCCTTCGCCATTCAGAGGTGCAGCTCCGATATCGCCTCTGAGACCACAGTATCTGTCGTCCCCTTGCCGTCCGACGATATGAAGGGGCGTCTCATCGGTCGTGAAGGCCGTAACATCAGGGCACTGGAGAATGCTACCGGTGTCGACCTCATTGTTGACGATACCCCGGAGGCGGTAACAATCTCCTGCTTTGACCCGATTCGCCGCGAGATAGCCAGGTTGGCACTGGAAAGGCTCATCCTCGATGGCCGCATCCATCCCGCTCGCATCGAGGAGGTAGTGGGCAAGGCCAAGGACGAAGTGGATGCAATCACCCAGACTGAGGGAGAACAGGCATCTTATAAAGCAGGTGTCGTTGGGCTTCATCCCGAGATAATCAAGCTTCTGGGACGCCTTAAGTATCGCTTCAGCTATGGGCAAAACGTCCTCACCCATAGCATCGAGGCATCGTATCTTTCGGCGATGATGGCCTCTGAGTTGGGTGCCGATGTCAATATAGCCAAAACGGCGGGTCTGTTGCATGACATCGGCAAGGCGGCGGATCAGGAGATTGAGGGGCCACATGCCGCTATCGGTGCTGACATAACCAAAAGATTGGGTAAATCGCTGGAGGTGTCCAAAGCTATTGGCGGACATCACGGCGAAACTGACTCAACGAGCGTGTATGGATTCATCGTTTCTGCCGCTGACGCCATCTCCAGCTCCAGGCCAGGGGCGAGGCGCGAGTCCCTGGAACAGCACATTAAACGTCTC
>QIGA01000138.1 GCA_003229915.1 Chloroflexota bacterium | reverse complement strand
GTTGATCCAAGCCGCAGCCTCCGGCGTCGTGGCTGCCAGAGAGATAGCCCGAAGGGTGGGCTAGAGTGCCTACTTTGTTGGCATCGCGACCTGACATGCTCTGAGAGCAAGAAAAGCCCCTATGCTCTGCTGAGTGGGGTGGGTGGGCGCAGCGTAGCGAAACCCACCGTTCAGTTGTGCATTTGGGGTGGTGGGTTCCATTTCATTCCACCTACCCTACGATGCTAGTTTACTCGAATCTACCTCATATTTGAACGGATTCCCATATCCACGGATTAAGGCCCGTACAGCCCGCTTGCATCACGAGTGCAAGGCAGAGCTCGTCGGCGATCGTTATGAGGGGCAGATTTGTGTCCCTTGTCGGTCATGAAACCTCGTATTTGACAAAGAGAGGCAGGACGCTTTATATTTAGTTCGACGTCGGGGAGTGGCGCAGCCTGGTAGCGCACTTGCATGGGGTGCAAGGGGTCGCAGGTTCAAATCCTGTCTCCCCGACTTTTTTTGCCAGCCAACCGCCTGCTTTCCGCTAGCTCCAGCCAATGACCTTCCTTCCTCCGCGATGAACACATGATCCTCCACCCAGGCAAATGAACACTGTTCTCCCTCAGCCCCCACCTCAGCCATAAAGTCCAACGTCTTGCCTAAAGAACGAACCCGCGGACTGTTTGACGAACTTCAAAAAGGGTCTTGACAAACCTAGGAAAAAATGGTACAAGAAGGCAGTCCGAAATCAGAGGGGACGAAATACGGACTTACCAATGTCATCTAGCTTGCTTACATATATAATGGCAATAGTCCGTTAGTCCCTTGATTGACCATCACAAGAGGCTAGGAAAAGTGGAGATGGCGCGACAAATCCCAGCTCCTGACTGTTTGGGTAAAATCGCTGAGTTCTACTGCAATCATTGTGGCGAGATGTGCCCTCTGACAGCACTTTGTGTACTTGTGTCTATGGGAGATTACCTGAAACAGAACCACAAGGTGCCACCATCGCAGGATTCAACCAATAATCTCTGAGGGCGCTCTGATTCTTGCTCCAATATCCCAGAGTCAGCCTCTCCGACAAATACCGAAGGAAACCAAAATGGCAGAGACGATAAGTCGCATGGCCTACATCTGGCTGCTGGTCAATGGCGTTTTCGAACGCGCCTTCTATCTAACCATAGAGCGCTTGCTCAACCGCGGCAGCGCTGCAGTGAGATCAAAACCCAAGAGCTAAACACCGCTTTCCTATTCCACCACTGTGTGGCATTCCCTTAATAACAACGAAGCCTCCAAGACAATGGAGGCTTCGCTTTGATCTGTACAACTGCAGAGGAAACAGACCCACCTCACCGCTCTAGAGCCAGAGACCACATCCTAGAGAGCAAGAGATTGTTCCCTCCCCACGCCAGTACCAACGGCAAGAGGCCCGGCCGGCAGCAGCAATTGAATCCTGGAACGGGAGAGCCGTTCTGCGATCTCAAAGTGCCTTGCAGCCTGATTCCTCCACGAGAATAGCTCAGCATATCCCACTGCGCGCTCTGACAATTCGTCCCTGAGCATGGGATTAACTATGAGCTCCTTGATCCCGTCAATGAGTTGTCCAAAATCAGTGCTGGTCAACCCCCCGGCCATTCTCACGGTTTCGCCGACTCCTTCCATGTCCCGGCAGGCAATCGTAGCCCCAGCTCCCAGCGCGTGTGCTACAATCCCGCTTTGAGTGCAATCGGTTGGCCAGTAGAAATAGACATCGAGAGCCCTCAAGGCAAGGGCGAGCATGTCTCTCGGCAGATAGGTCTCGAGGAGGAAACTCCCCGCGCCGTACTTTGACCTCAGCTCCACAGCACACTTGCTCTCAGGCTGACTGTCGGGCTCGCGCAAGCGGCCAACATAAAGCGCTACGACGTTCTTTTCTGGTAGCATTTGCTGTAGAACGTGACACGCGTGGTATAGGCGCTCGATACCTTTCGTGGGGGTGATGAACCCGACACCACCTATTATCACCGTGCCCGGGTCGAGGAATACACGTTGCTGCCTCAGATTATCCTTGCTTTCCTGATCCAGATCGGATTCACTCACCAGGTAGGCGTGAAGCCTTGCCTTGGCCTCCACTTTGTCCATCCTGGCAAATTCAGGATAGAGATGAACCCCATGCCTCAGCACATGCACCTTGTCAGCATGCACGGGGAAGGCACTGGTCACCGCATTATACACTCCGTCGCTGAACACCGTGATCGCATCTGTGTCAGGCAGCAGCGAGCGCAGGAAAGAGTACTCGTCTCTGCGCAGCCCATAGGGAGTCTCGGGGCTTTGAAAGTGCAGAGAGTGAAGGGTTACCACTTTTGGCCTGTCCAGACCCTTGAGCATGCCAACGAATCTGGAGTTGTCTCTCCAGATACCGAACTCGTGTTGGAACCAGAGAACCTGGTTTTCATGGGGGCTAAGTCCCGCCAAGACCGAGGAGGCTGAGAAAGCGTCACGGCTGGGTATGCCATGCCAAACAGGATCATCCGGTACAGCGCCGTCGCTTCTCAGAGGCATTCCACAGCTTTCCAGATCGAAAGACAGCACCTCCCAGTTACCGGGCGGGCTTTCTCTGGTAATGAATTCGGCATAGTCTGCGATCCCGCAGATTATGGGTCTGTATGTCGTAATGAAGGTAATGAACGCCATCCAATTCTTCCCCTTGGTGCAAAATTATCTCGAGCACCTCTTGTTTTTGCTAGATAACAGCACCTGTGCCAATCAGGACAATCGCCAAGGAACTCTCGCCAGCTTAGATTGTGGTCGTGAATTTCCCATTTCTCTGCTGGTGAAGACAAAGCTTTAGGGTCTGCCCCGATTACCGTGTAGTGTCTACTTTGCGTAGGGCTGATTAGACCGGGCTTAAAAGTCGCTTAGACGACGTTTAGGGTCCTAACCAGGAGGTGAATACACTGCAGCCATTCCGGGGCCCCACATCTCTTCCACAATCGCCTCTCGCGAAACGATCACCAGTAATCATTATAAGCAGTTGGGCATAAAAATGCCACTAAAACAGAGGGCAAAAGTTAAGAAGTTATGACATTTCCCTGGTGAGAGCGACCTGCAGTTAGAGACTCCACTTAACGTATTTGAGGCAAGGCGCCTTACATCTTCGAATACAAGCAACCCTTGATCTTCCTGAGAGGCACTTCATCACACCTGGTAGCTGCCGTGGTTTCTACTTCGCCTGATTTCCTCCGGAATGAGGTCCGACACCTTTGCGGTGGCAACACAGGCTGTTGTATCTGCCGCGCCATAGTAGACCAGAATCTCGTCATCATCCTCCAGCGTCTCCTTATCAACACGAGGCACAGCACCGCATGTGAATACCACGTTAGGAACGTAGCGCCCCTCCTCACCCAGCTCGTAGTTTTCTTCGGGTTCCAATACAGGATTAGGAGAGCGGTAGAGCAACCATCCGGGGTCATCCAGTCCTACCAGCAGCACACCCAGCCGGTAAACCCAGGAATTATCAACGCCGTGATAGATAAGGAGCCACCCGTATTTGGTCTTGATAGGTTGAGACCCACCGCCAAGCTTAAAGCCGTCCCAAGCCATGCCTGCTCCCGGGCCCAAAAGTATCCGGTGGTCTTCCCCGGGCCAGGGGAAGTCCAGACAATCAGCGGATGAGATCCAAATACTGGGCTCAATCCTATGATACATGAAGTAACGACCATTGAATGCCTGCGGAAACAAGGTGGCGTCTTTATTTCCGAAGCCTGGAAAAACAAGCCCCTGCTTTCTCCACTTATCCCAACGACGGTTCAGAAAGTCTTCCACCCCAATTGAAGCTAACGCTATCTGTGCGACTACACTGTCGTAGGCAGTATATAGCATGTAAATCTGATCCTCTATGAGGATAAGCCTGGGATCCTCACAACCCCTTTTCTCCCACTCGTAATCTGGCTCAAATATCGGGCGCTCCAGCCTTTCCTCGATATTGAAGCCATCTGAGCTTATCGCGAGCCCGATCCGCGAAACCTCATCCTCTCCACAAGCGCGATACAGGATGTATATCTTGCCCTCCAGCCTTATCGCACCTGGATTGA
This sequence comes from Chloroflexota bacterium, assembly GCA_003229915.1. GTDB lineage: Bacteria > Chloroflexota > Dehalococcoidia > SZUA-161 > SZUA-161 > SZUA-161. The sequence continues at coordinate 3,594 of QIGA01000138.1, read as the reverse complement.
ACACGTATTTCGATTCCCATTTGTGCTCTGGAACCGCGCGGAGAATAGGGTTCCCTATGAACCTGCTCAGCTTTCCCGCCTCCGGCTCTGCCGGACGAGGCAACTGCTCTGGCATGACCTCCTGTACGGTTTCCCAGCCAGGAAGCATCAGCCAAGCCAAATTCGCCGATTCCGACCCTTGTCCCATTAGCTCTGTGATCTTTCTGTCCATGCTCTCCTCGCTGACGCCTGTGGCTTCAAGCAGCCTCACCAGAAACTCCCTTGATGCCCAGTCCCGCTCGACGTGCAAGGAGAAGGGTGTCGGGATGCCCGCACCACCTTTGAACCTATAGCTGGCCCAGGTCCAGGTAGAGCAGGGGATGAATTTCCCGTCAGGCAGAGACTGGGCAAGATGGTAGGAATCCACAACGTAGGCCAGGCTTCCGGCAAGACGCAATAGAGGGGAATCCCCATTACTCGCCAAATCGCTGCGCATTTTCTTCAGCCTCTCGATGAACATCCTCTGAAGCTTGTTTTCAAACATGTTGTGCGCCGATAGAGGCTCCCCACCCCTGTGCCCCCTTAGCGAGTTCACAACCCGGGTGCCGAATTCCTTTCTCTCATGCGCAAACTGTTGCCACACATCCCCAAATCTCTCCGCCTCCACAATATGCTTGGCCATCGTGGTAAAATAGCGCAGCTTGGGGAATTCTCCGCCTGCTCCTTTACGCAGATTGCTGGCAATAATCCTTCCTGTGAGCCTGCTCAGAGCCGATGGCTCCCTGAGAACGGTGAGCACCGGAAAATCATCGCGGCTAACCACCAGCGGCTGGAGAGCCAAGTAGGTAAAATGCTCCGGCCGTGCATTCCCCGCTATCCAGTTCCACACCTTGACCGTATGTTCAAGATCTTCAGAGAGACTTGACAGAGCCAGAATATCATTGGGGCCGTAAGCCTGTTCTAGTTCCGTCAAGCTGGCCGCACCGAACTTTATGAGCAGGTTGGACGGAGGGTTGCGCTGCAAAATCCACGAGGCTACTTGAGGCTTCAGGGCGAAGGTATCTGAATGGGGGAATTTCTCGAACACAGCATTGACAACCGCCCTCGTTTCATCAACAGTGGAAATATCGCCCGGCAATAGTAGCTCGTCTATATCCTTCTCCACCTGGAGCATTAACTCTTCTACGCGTCGGGCAACCTCCGTGGAAGTCGCCGCGCGAGCGATATTGAGTCGTCCATAGATGAATTCCTCGAACTCCGCGTGGTACCGTTGCAAAAGCTCCCTGTAGATGCTATCAGTGCTCACGACCTCGCCAGTAGGCGAGATAAGTTCCTTAGGCACTATCAAAGGAACTCCGGGTATGAACTCGCGATAGGTCACCCCGGGTAGAATTGGTTTAAGCGCCCTCTCCTTCTCAATCCACCTCGCCACAAACCCAGGCTTTTGCCTGATGAACACCCCGGTTTGCGACTCCATTGCCCTAGCTGCCACAAGAGATGTGATACGCTCGGCCTCTTCTGGGATAGCAGTCTTAATCTTATCTCTGAACATGCCAAGCTCCTGAACATGACTGGCGGCTCTCCCATAGCAAATCGGTAGGAACGCGTTCAGGATATTGTCCTTGGTAAATTCTTGACCCAAACAGTAGGTGAGCAGGAATTCATAAACGATCTCCGCCCAGAGATCTGAAGAAACCCTGAATGCCTCAGGGTCACTTCCTGCTAGCTTCCTTAGCTCGACCAATGCCTCTCTGGACAGGATTTCGCCATACAGTCCTTGAAACTCGTTGAAACCCCGCCTGTAGCGCTCCATCAGGGGAACGGGGTCAAGCGCCAGCTCCTCTGGCTGCGAGCCCTTCCTCCCCCCTCCGAACTTGGCCAGCGGGTAGACCATGTCTCCTTTTTGCAGCCACCAGCTACTGGCGGCTGCCACCTGCTCAAAGATTGCTCTGGCCTGCTGCCTCCAATCGGCTTCTTCCTCCAGGCAGGTGTCGTTGGTTTTCACCCCAAAATTAGCTTCGCAAATCTTTGCTTCATTGACTACAGCTGATGTGATGAGCAGGCTGTCTATGCTGAGCGCACTGTCCTCATTACTCCAGATATTGGGATCACCAAGATAGGCTCTGACGAGCTTGCTTGACATCCCAAGCACACCGCCGGGGAGATCGCTCACCGCAACGTTGAAGATAGACGCAAGTAAAGGACTGACCAAAAGGGTAGAGGCTGACGCACAAAGGTAATGACGGTTGAACTGAGGAACGACCAGATCCATGCCTTCCTTCTCAACAGGAAGAACCAAAGAGTCCACCCACTCTGGAGTCAAACCTTCATTCCCCACTGCCGATTCCCGGGTCTTCAGGTCAGGTTCAAATAGGGCTAGCTCAGCGCCTAGCCTGTCGGCGATCTCCATTACTGCCCGTAGAGTCCAAACTCTGCCACTCACACGTTTGCTTTTCATGAGGAAAGCAATCATATGTATGTCTCGTGGCAGACCCATCCCCCCAATACGCTTCAGAGCGTCCTCTCCCTCAATAGCACCTGCGCAGACAACAACGCATCTTTTGCCGGAATGGAACTGTGAAATACCCTTCACTACAGTTTCGCAAACGTGTCCAATCGTATCGGCTTCATTCCAGAAAGGGATGCCTACTACTATGTCAGCTTCCCCCAGTTCGTTTGCCTTATTAAGAGGTTCACGTAGCGATTCCGCGTAAGATTCTTCCGCTTCCAAGCTAACTTTGTTCATCTCTTTGAAGCCTACCCCTCTATCCCAGTGGCGAACATCCTGGTAGTACCCTAAACCTATGCAGACATTATCACATTTGCCATTGCCTACGCAATAGCCATTGTGGGCGACTAGCGCTAGTCAAACAGCACCACCAACCGCTGAAAAGAGACTTGCACCCTCATTGATAAACATATACAGAAAACGTCAGACGCTAGGGGTTAAGGGAGTTGGCCCAGTGGATCGCGCCGCGCAAGTGAGCCCGGAGCACATCAAAACTGAAGTGCCTCTTGCCCACCACGGTATTGTGATCGGTGATGCTCCGAAACTCCTCGGGGTTCGTAAGAATCCTCATTATCTCACGGGCCGCTTGTGTCAACATTTCGATTGGAATATCAACGAGTCCCATCCTATCCCTTTGTGAGGACAGCTCATCTCCCAGAGACACCACTCTAACGCCCTTCGGCGCGATATCCTCCTGGAAAACGGGGTACTCGAACACTGCCACAGGCAATTCAGCGGCGAACGCCTCCAGAAGCTGGTTGCCAAATCCCTCCCATCCTGTTGGATACAGAACAAAGTCAGCCATGGTATACAAGTCGGGATACAGAGCATAGAGGTCTTTATCTTCGTTGCGAGATGGGCGGACACAATCCCCCGCGTACGTCCAGTCGATCTTCAGTGCATCGAAAAGCTCAAAGAGGCTCTTCTGGTAGTCTATGAACGCCCTTTCCGGTCGCCCAGCGAGAACGAGCACTGCCCGGCTCGCGTCCGAGAATACCTGGCCATGGTAAAGTTGCTTCCCCATCATTTCCTCGCGCAGGCTTTGCAGAACGGCCGTGAGACGCCCCGCCAGTTCAGTCTGTTTGTTGGGGACGATACGCGCGGCG
>QIGA01000095.1 GCA_003229915.1 Chloroflexota bacterium | reverse complement strand
ACGGAATCCACGGAAAAACGCAAAAATCCAGATCATACCACGCCCTACAAAACTTGGGGTAGATCCCGCTCTCTCCGACTAAAAGACTTCGATTACGCCTCGCCTGGGGTTGTCTACCACATTACTATAGGCACTAATCAAAAACGGGATATTATCACCAATCCTTCCATCAATCAAAAGGTAATAAACACTCTTAAGAATTCAGCCAGGCTTTATGGATAAGACTTAATCGCTTACTGCCTCATGCCAGACCATCTACACATATTGATTCAAGCAGGCGAGAACCCTAAAGATTTGAAGCGATTCGTACAAGGATTCAAATCACATTGCACCGTTGCCACCCGTAGCGTTGCCACTGGAGTGGCAACGAACATGAAGCTTTGGCAAAGAGGTTTCTATGAGCACATTCTCAGGAAAGCAGAGAATATAGCTGACATCGCGGAGTACATCGTGAACAACCCCATCAGAAAAGGGTTGGTACAGGATAGAGGACAGCATGAATGGTGTGATCTGATGATCGACGTTGAGCGTCGTGACAGGAGTCACGACGCTACGTATGCTGGCCCTGGCGGTACATCCACAACGAAATGAACCCCACGACTACAAATAATAGTGGCGCTGCGAACATTGCCTGTAGCGCCGCATCTCCCGATGCGACGCAGCATAGAAAAACCGAGGAGCACCGATAGCAAAGGAGCCAGGAAATGACAGAAGCCAAGCTAGGCGTAATAGGTGGAAGCGGACTCTACGAAATAGAGGGGTTCAGCGATGTTGAGGAGGTAAATGTTAAAACCCCCTTCGGCGATCCCAGCGACGCCATCGTCCTGGGCACGCTTGGGGAAACAAGGGTCGCCTTCCTTCCCAGGCATGGGCGGGGACACCGCATTCTGCCCACCGAGCTGCCAGTCAAAGCCAACATCTGGGCGCTGAAGTCGCTCGGAGTGGAATGGATAATCTCTGTCAGTGCTGTCGGCAGCTTGAAAGAGAATGTTCAACCGCTTGACATCGTCATCCCTGACCAGATCATCGACCGCACCAAGAGCCGGGCGAACACCTTCTTTGGAGAGGGTATCGTAGTACATTGCACCTTCGCCGATCCCTTCTGCCCCACGCTGAGCCAGCTCCTCTACCAGATAGCATATTACCATACAGGCACGCATGTACCCAGGGTACACGCCGGGGGAACCTACGTAGCGATGGAAGGGCCCTTCTTCTCCACCAGGGCGGAGTCCAATCTGTATCGCTCTTGGGGGGCAAGCATTATCGGTATGACCGCCCTGCCCGAAGCCAAACTGGCACGAGAAGCTGAGATATGCTATGCCACGATCGCCTGTGTCACCGACTACGATTGCTGGCACGAAATACACGCATCGGTTACCATTGACATGGTGATCCAGAACCTGATACAAACCGTGGAGGCCGCAAAAGAGATAATAAAGTCAGCCAGCTCTCAACTACCCGAACACAGGGAATGCGGTTGCGCCTGCGCCCTCCGAGATGCTATCATTACATCTAGGGCACTAATCCCCCCTCAAAAAAAGGATGAGTTGGCTCTGCTGATAGGAAAATACCTGGAATGAGCAATAAGAAATTCGAGCCAAACGGCCTGGGTACCGCAATAGGTAGCATGCCACATGTAGACCCTCAAGAAGCATGCTCTCTAGTCCTGACCCACCTCCCCGAGGCCCCTGTTTGGCCTCAACTACCCCAAAGGGCCTTTCTGGAGAACATGTACGTCCAGTTCAGCGAGGGTTTCCCAGGCGTGATGCTGGAAGAGGAGCGCATCTGGGTCAACCGCTCACAGGACCTGAGCAATTCTCTGGAGCAGCTCTACACAGCTTATCTGGAGAATAACACAGACCATAGCGCCATAGGTCACGAATACGCAGAAGGCTTCCACGCCTTCCTGGATGTGGTCGGCAAAGACACGCAGAAGACGGTCAAAGGGCAGGTAACCGGGCCCATAAGCTTTGGCCTGACCGTGACCGACCAGGACCAGCGTCCGCTGCTCTACGACGACGTACTCGCCGACGCCCTGGCCAAGCACCTGAGGCTGAAGGCAGCATGGCAAGAAAAGACACTCAGCGCCATCGTACCCAATACTATCATCTCCGTCGATGAGCCATATCTTGCCTCTCTGGGTTCCGCGTTCATCTCCGTGCCCCGTGAGCAGGTGATAACCCTCCTGGAGGAGACCCTGGGAGGGCTAAGCGGCCTCAAGGCCATTCACTGCTGTGGCAACACCGACTGGTCGGTCATACTCCAAACTTCGATCGACATTCTGAGCTTTGATGCGTACAGCTATGGAGAGACCCTCAGCCTGTACGCCCCTGAAGTGAAGAGCTTCCTCAACCAAGGAGGTGTCATCGCTTGGGGGATCGTGCCCAACGATGAGCAGGCTCTGGCCAAGGAAACCGAAACCAGCATCCTGGACCGCCTGGAGAACGTGATGGAGTTGCTCTCGAAGAAAGGCCTAAGTCACGATGCCATACGATCCCAATGCATGATTACCCCCGCCTGTGGTTTGAGTTCGCTTTCCACCTGGGGGGCGGCAAAAGCCTTGGAACTGACAGCTCAGGTCTCAGCAGGCTTCAGGAAGCGGCATTGGGGGCAGAACTGAGGGGGAGTTGCGCAAGCCGTGAGAATCTTCAAGGAGGAACCATGAGCCGGAGGGCACGGAAACTGGGGAGAGGAGTGGCTCTTGTGGGAGCTGGGATGTCGAAATTCGGCGCTTTTCCCGACAAGACAAGCCGGGATTTGTTTGCCGACGCCTTCACCGCGATGACCAGGTCTGTAGACAAAGGCATGGATACCGAAGACATTGAAGCCCTCTATGTAGGTAACTTCTCCAGCGACCTTTTCGAAGGGCAAGGACACATTGCCCCGATTATGGCCGACTGGGTGGGATTGGTTCCCAAGCCGGCCACCCGCTTGGAGGACGCCTGCGCCAGTGGCGGCGTTGCCATAAGGGAAGGCGTTATCGCCATAGCCTCCGGGCTCTACGATGTTGTCCTGGTCGGCGGGACCGAGAAAATGACTAACCTACCCACGGAGCGGGTAACCGATACACTAGCCGCCGCCAGCGACACTGTCTATGAGGGAGCTTGCGGTTTTACCTTCCCCGGGCTGTATGCCGCAATGGCTACCGCCTATATGGCAAGGCACGGTGCCAGCGTGGAACACTTTATGAAAGTGGGGATCAAGAACCACAACAACGGATCCTTGAATCCAAAAGCTCAGTTCAACAAATCCATCAGAGACCTCATGAATTCCAGGATCGAAAAGGCGAAGCAAAAAGGTGAACCTGTTCCCGAGTGGAGTGACGAGCTCGACTTCCTCAAAGACCCCAAGGCCAATCCCGTGGTCGCCTGGCCAATGAGACTGTTTGACTGCTCACCCATCACCGATGGGGCCGCTTGCGTACTCCTTGTCGCCGAGGACATAGCCAAGAACTTCTCCAATGACCCGCTCTATATCGTCGGCACCGGTCAGGGCAGCGATCACGCCCTTCACGAAAGGGATGACTTGACTTCGATCGCGGCGGCAAGAATCGCAGCCCAACAAGCCTACGAAATGGCCGGAGTCCAACCAGAAGACATTCAAATCGCTGAGGTCCACGACTGTTTCACCATCGCCGAACTCGTGGCAATCGAAGACCTGGGATTCTTTAAGCATGGCGAGGGATATAAGGCAACTGAGCAAGGGCTTACAGCCCGCGATGGATCTAAACCCATCAACACCTCCGGGGGGCTCAAATCCAAAGGGCATCCAGTAGGAGCCTCAGGCGTAGGACAGGCGGTCGAGATATGGCATCAGATGAGAGGCGAAGCAGGCCCGAGACAAGTTCCGGGGAAAGACATTCGCCTCGCTTTAACTCATAACGTCGGTGCCACCGGCGGGACATGTGTAGTTCATATCTATCAGAGGAGGTAACCATTGGCAGAGGAAAGAGAAGTCAACAGCGCCTCCTTCTATCAGTTTCTCACTGAGAAGAAACTCATGGCGTCGAGGTGCAAGAAATGTCAGGCCTTATATTTGCCTCCCCACCCTATCTGTACCAAATGCCATGGCAGCGACATGGAATGGGTGGAGATGAAAGGGAATGGTAAACTCGCTGCCTTCACCGCCATCGCTGTGGGCACTACCTGTACAATCGAGGAAGGCCATGACAGAAACAATCCCTACGTCGCGGGGATCGTTGAACTGGACGAAGGGCCCAAGATAAGCGGTCGAATTAGTGGGCTTGATGCCAGGAAACCGGAGACTATCAAGGTCGGGACTCCTCTCACTGCGGAGTTTCCCGAGCAAGAGGAAGGCAAGGGATGCTACGTAGCCTTCAAAGCTCAGTAAACAGCTACTAGAAGTATCGAGGAGCGATAGATGAGAGAAGTAGCAGTAGTTGGTGTGGGCATGACGCAATTCGGCCCTTCAGAGAAAACCAATGTCGAGTTGTTCTCTGAGGCCGCAATGGATGCCATTGCCGAATCAAACCTTGAGCCCAAGGACGTGCAGGCGTTGTTCTTGGGCAACGTATTCTGTGGATTTGAGGAGGGGCAAGTCACTCTATCGGCTTTTGCCGCCGCTGATATCGGCGTACCCTATATCCCTACTACCAGGTTTGAAGGTGCCTGTGCATCTGGCTCGGTAGCGATCAGGGACGCCTATATGTGGGTCGCCTCAGGAGCGTATGACATCGTGCTCGCTGGAGGTACTGAAAAGGCGCTGGCAATGGGCACAGCATATGCCACGCGAACCTTCGCCATGGGCAGCGATAGTCGTTATGAAGCCCCCACCGGAATTACCTTCCCCGGCATCTTCGCCATGATGGCGCATCTCTATGCCAAGAAATATGGCATTCCGCTTGAGCAGCTCAAGGAACAGATGGCTATGGTTGCAGTCAAGAATCACCATAACGGCACGTTCCATCCCAAGGCCCACTTTCGCAAGGAAATAACCATTCAGGATGTATATAAAAGCATCATGGTCGCCGATCCACTGCAACTATACGACTGTTGTCCCTTCTCCGACGGAGCCGCAGCAATCATTATTGCATCGGCGGAGAAGGCGAAGAAACTCACCGACAAGCCGGTTTACTTTGCCGGCGCGGGGCAGTGCTCCGCGCCACCACTCCCCAACCAAAAGGACATCACCCTGGTCAAGGCGAGACAAGCATCGGCGAAGCAGGCTTATGATATGGCGGGACTCAGCCCCAACGACATAGATATCTGCGAACTCCATGACTGCTTCACAATAGCGGAAATAGTGGCCACCGAAAACCTCGGCTTCTTTGACCATGGTGAAGGGTGCAAAGGGGTAGAAAGAGGTGAGACCCAGATTGGCGGCAGAATACCCATTAATCCGTCTGGCGGGCTCAAGGCAAGGGGACACCCCATAGGCGCTACGGGCGCTGCTCAGGTCTATGAGATAGCGAAGCAATTGAGAGGCGAATGTGGTGAGAGGCAGGTCGAAGGCGCAAAGACAGGGATGACAGACACCCTTGGAGCAGACCTTTGCATGGTCTGCAATATGATATTCAGAATATGACCTTCACGAGGGTAGGACATGGAATATAAACTGACCGCCAAAATGTTCGCAGAGGCGCTCAAGGAAAACAGGCTGCTGGGTCTGAAATGCAACAGATGCGGCGCTTACACCGTGCCCCCGAAAAAGGTGTGCCTGGAATGCGCCAGCGAGGATTTGGAGGTAGTCGAACTCAGCGGCTGGGGCCAAATCCAGACATTCACCGTCATACAGGTGCCACCCGAGGGATTTGAAGCCCCCTACATAGTGGGCATGGCGGAACTCGACGAAGGGCCGTGGCTGATGGGAAATATTGTAGGCGTCGATCCCGATGAGGCAACTATGGACCTTATCGGGAAAAGGGTCAAGCTAGGACATAAGATACACCCCGGCGATAAGTTCTCAGCCGGAGAGATGGTGGCCGTAACCTTCTCTCCACAAACCTAGGAAGGGTGAACGTGAACAAAAGTAAGCGAATGGCGCAGCTTAAGCACCGCCGCAAACGCAAGAAGCTGGAAGAGCGGAAAAAAGCGCAGAAGTCAGCGCAGCAAGACGGATAGCCGAGACAAGCGTTCTCACCTCTGGGGAGGTCAGTCCTGCGCTGCCAGAGCTATCGGCACTGAGACTAGCGCTGTCAACCTCCACGTTGTTTGATTGCCGCGTGAGCTCATATCCATGAACCGTATTAAAGCATGCATTGTAATCCACTTGTAAGCTCTCCGCAATTTAGCGTTATGTGTATGTAATCAATCCTTAATTCTATGCACGTACAATTGCACATGATCAGGTGCGACCTCGAAGCTGAACTGGATGGCTCCCAGCAGTTGAACCCATCCTTGACATGGTTCGCCTTATAGTCGATACTGAATACTATGCGGCAGAGTGCTGGTGTATTATCGGGCATAGAACAGCGCTGAGATGAAAATAGATTTGCACATCCATACCAAGACCTGCTCCGATGGCAATCTGTCGCTCGAAGAGGTCTTCGAGGAAGCAAAAAACAGGGATATCGAGTTAATCTCGATAACTGACCACGATTCCATAGACTGCCAGGAAAGAGCAACCGCTATCGCCCAAGAGTATGGGATGTCTTATATAAACGGCGTGGAGTTGAATATCACGTTCGAATATCCCCTTGAAGGTAACGGCACCAAGCTTATTTCCCTGGATTTTCTGGGCTACCAATACGACATCCAGAATCAAGAGCTGATGACTAAGCTCCAAATCATAAAAGAGCATAGGGAGGCAAGAGCACGTCAAATCTTGGAGAAATTGAATGCTGAGTTCGACAAAGAACGTATAGAAAGATTCACGGAGTGGGATCTGCAGAATATACAGGACACTGTGGACGGTGTATTTGGCCGACCCCACATAGCGAACTACCTGGTCGAGAAAGGGATTGTCAAAAGCAATCAAGAAGCATTCGATAAATATCTGGTAAAGTGCGATGTGCCCAAGTATCCCCTTTCAATTGCTGAAGCATCGAGGCTGACCAGGAATGCTGGCGGTCTACTGGTGCTTTCCCACCCCAATGACCCGAACGGGACATCTCTGGCATCCATGACCCGCGATCTGGATAAACAGACGAGGATCATCGAATCCCACATGCTGGATTTTGTCGACGGTATTGAGTGCTGGCACTCAAGAAACGATTCAAGGACCACAGCGCACTACGTTGAGTTCGCCAAGAGGCACGGTCTGATCATGACTGGAGGCAGTGACTGTCACCAAAAACCGATGCTGATGGGCACTCTTGACATACCCGACTGGGTTGCAAGCCAGTTTGTGGAAAGGAAAGTCAGCAAATTCAAAGGAGCGTTAGTGTGAGCAAGAAAACGGCAGTTGATAGCGATATCAAAGACCCCTCATTGGCATCTGCAGGTGGACTACGTGTCCAGTGGGCAGCCCGCGAGATGCCAGTGTTGCGACTGATCGGCGAGAGATTTGCCAAGGAGAAGCCCCTCCAAGGAATCCGCATTTCTGCTTGCCTCCATGTTACCACCGAGACAGCCAACCTGGCCCTTGCGCTGAAAGCAGGAGGCGCACAGCTTGTCATCTGCGCCTCTAACCCTCTCTCAACCCAAGACGATACCGCCGCCTACCTTGTGATGGAGCACGATATGCCGGTTTTCGCTAT
>QIGA01000286.1 GCA_003229915.1 Chloroflexota bacterium | reverse complement strand
CCTCCTTAGTAACATTTTTAGTTGAGTGAACCATGCCCACTCGGTAACATTTTAGATGAGTGAATACGGTCTATTGACTTTCGCCCAGTAACTCAGTATTATACTCAGCACTCATGGTACCCTGTGATATCTGCGGCGAGGTTTTCAAGACTGCTCAGGGTTTGGCGGGGCACAAACGTCTGCGCCATGGGGCCTATGGAGTGGCCGGTGAACTGGGAATTGTCCTGAGCAACAAGCAGCTACATCGCAAAGTCCTGCAACGCCTTGGTGAGAAACTGGCGGATAGACTGGCCGAGGTCATACTCGAAAGCCACGGGCAAGAGATTCTGGAGCTCTATCTGGAAGAACTTTCCCGCCGGGGGCTGGACCTCAGCTCGCTGAGAAGCACCAGGAATGTCAGGGCGATTATCGTAGCTGCCGGCGAGAGCAATTTACTGCTCCCACTTACTGAAGACAAACCAGAGTGCCTTCTGGAAATCGGGAACAAGACTATCCTGGGAAGGGAGCTGGAAAACCTGAGGGAGTGCGGTGTACATGATATTGTAGTGGTGCGTGGATACCGGGGAGAACAGATTAGATATCCTGCCATACGGTACTACGACAACAGAGACTACCACAATACAGGCATCCTGAGGTCCTTGTTCCATGCCAAGGGGGAGATGGATAATGACTTCATATTCTGCTACTCGGACATTCTGTACACGAAGGAAGTGCTTGAGCTTCTGCTTCAGGATCGGTCTGACATCTCACTGGTGGTCGATACCGACTGGGAGGAACACTACCAACAGCGACGCCAGCACCCGGTTTCCCAAGCTGAGTTGGTCAGTGTTGAAGGCGATCGGATAACGCAGATTGGAAGGAATGCTGTACCACCAGGCGAGGCTCATGGTGAGTTCATCGGGTTGGCCAAATTCAGCAGGAACGGCGCTGAATCCCTGAAGGTGATCCATGAGTGGGCAACGCAAAACTACAAGGGTAGATCCTTTCACACATCACCCTCGGTGGATATGGCCTCTTTCACCGATCTGATTCAGGAGCTTATTGACCAGGGGTATCCAGTACACCATTTAGATATCCGCGGCAACTGGGCAGAGATCGACACTGTAGAGGATTTCGATCGGGTGAGTAAACACCTGCACTCAATATTGAAGCTAGGATAGGAGCCTGTCTGAGAATTATGGGTAGGTTGGAGCATCTGCTCCAACTGTGCCTAGAGCAGATGCTCTAGGCTACCCCTGTTTTGCTGATTTTTCGGACACCCTTCTAGGCACTAGGCGTAATCGCGGGGAGTTATCATGAAGGCTATTATCGTTGCTGCTGGCCCTGGCAGCCGCCTAATGCCTCTCACCAGCGAGAAGCCAAAGTGCCTTCTGGAGATTGGCGGGAAGCCCATTCTTGAGAGAGCGATAGAGGTGCTGCGGCAAAATGGCGTTGAGAAGATTGCGGTGGTAAGGGGCTACCGCGGTGATCTAATCAACTACCCCGATGTGACATACTATGAGAACCCTGACTTCGGAAACAACAACATACTTGGGTCACTATTGTATGCTGAGGATGAAATGAATGATGCCTTCATCTTTTCCTATTCGGACATCCTATACAGCAGTGATATAGTAGCTAAACTCGTCGACGGCGCGGCGGACATCGCTCTGATAGTGGATGTCAACTGGATTCATCGTTATGAAGGACGGGACAAGCACCCTATCTCCGAGGCTGAATTGGTCAAGGTTGAAAATGGCAGGGTGGTAAAAATCGGTAAGGGAGTTGTCAAGCCTGAAGAGGCTCAAGGAGAGTTTATTGGCCTTGCCAGGTTCACCAAAGTGGGGGCTGAGGCTATGAGGGCAGCCTATCATCGGGTGGAAAAGGAATGCCCTACTACCACGCCCTTTCAGCAGGCTGCCTCACTGAAGACGGCGTACATGACTGACATGATCCAGGAGCTTGTGGATACTGGCTCGCTGGTTAAGGCTGTTGAGATCGAGGGCGGCTGGATGGAAATCGACACGCCGCAGGACTTAGCAGAAGCACGGAGGTGGTTCGCCAGCGACTGCTAGATTCCAGCGCATGCGAAGCTTTCTAGGGGAGTAACTTTGGGAGAACTATTCTCCCTGCTGCATTAGGATTCTGAGAGGGTTCACGTTCCGATGATTACGGGTATAAGTCTAGTTCTCGTATTGGTTTCAGCCGCCATCCATCCTCTATGGAACATGCTTCTTAAGAGGAGTGAGGACAAGGTGATTTTCTATTTGAACATACATCTGATCTTCACGCTTCTTTTTAGTTTTCTGCTTTTTATATATCCCGTAAGTAGTATCGACGCGGCAGGGTGGATATTCATTATTCTCTCCTCTTTGGCGCACTTCTTCTATCAGGCGTTTTTATGTAGGACCTATGAGCTCGGTGACATGTCGCTCACCTATCCCATAGTAAGGTCCTCATCCATATTTGTCCTTATCATAGGCGCTATCTTATTGAAAGAAACACCTTCACCGATAGCAATTATGGGCGTTATTCTTATTATACTTGGCGTGTACATGATTAATCTGAGACGCCTATCCGTTTCGGCGTTTGTAACACCGTTTCGTGTGGCACACAAGGAGGTAATGCTGTTCGCCTTGTTTGCAGCCCTATTCTCTGCAGCATATTCCATCGTGGACAAGAAGGGTGCTCTGAACATGGAGCCATTCCTTTTTTTCTACATGTTTTTTGCCATTTCCGGTTTTATGTTTCTGGGCTACCTCCTGTTGCTGAAAGAAAGACGCAAGAACTACTGGCGTATCTTGAAGAGAGACAAGCACACAATAACACTGGCAGCGATTTTGGAGTTTTCTTCGTACATACTGATTTTATACGCGTTCCGCATTTCGAACGTAGCGTATGTTGTGGCTCTAAGACAGATAAGCGTCATCTTTGGCGTTGCGTACGGGATATTTCTCCTGAAAGAGCGTGACGGGAAAGCGAGGCTTTTGGCGTCAGGCGTTATTTCCCTAGGTTCGTATCTAATAATTGCCTTTGGATGAGGGGGTACAGCTTCGAATAAATCATGAAGACGAAAGGGGAGATCAAAATGAATAAGAGCACAGAGAAAGTGACCTTGTTTCCCGGTATGGCCGGAGTGACAAGGGATATGGTGAGCAAGATGAGAGCCGAGGGGGTAGAGCTTTTCTCCGTGGATATGATGGTGACGCAAAAATGCAATTTCAGGTGTATCTACTGCTATGCGGATGGAGCGCCCGAAAGAACAAAGCAACTGACGATGGAGGAAGCCAAGTCGATCGTCTGCGATTGTGTGGGGATGGGAGTGAGGGTTGTGAACATGCAGGGCGGCGAGCCGCTCATTTGGCATCCTCCTGACTGGAAAGGCAAGAAGGGTGAAGCTCTTTTTCACCTCATCACCTATGTAAAGGAATCTTTCGAGAAGCGCGATCTGCCTGTGAACATCGTGAGTTTTACTGACGTTGCGATCATAACAAAGGAAAAAGCAAAGAGGCTGATTGATTCTAGTGTATCTTTGTGCTGTAAGCTCGATTCATTGAACGAAGCCACACAAGATAGGCTTCTGGGACGCGAAGGTGGAGCGAGAAAAATAATGCAGGGTTTTCAGAACCTTATGGAGGTGGGTTACGGGAAAAGCGACGCTCCGCCTCTTTCTACAAACACAGTTGTTACGGCCATCAACTACAACGATGTCCCAGAGGTGTTCCGCTGGTCCCGCAGTCACAGTTTCAGACCGTTCGTCATCCCTGTTCATGTCCATGGCAGGGCAAAAGACTACAGCAGCTCCATGCTGTCGGGCAAGTCAGGGGGCACTACTCTCGATTCCGGCGATATAAAGAAGCTTTTTGAGAAGCTGGCGGAGATAGATGGTAAAGAGTTCGGCATTCACTGGAAGGCGGAGTCACCGTGGGTGGAGAACAAAGCATGCTCCAGACATCTAGGTGGCGTCCATGTGAGGGCAGACGGCATTGTTGTACCGTGTTCGGAGGCTCCAGACTACTGGGCACTGGGCGACATACGGGCATCCTCATTGAGAGACATGGTTTTCTCTCCGAAAGTCAAAAAATTCAGAGAGATATACAGTCAACTGCATGAGAGCACGAAGTGTTCGCCGACCAGGTGTCCTCTCAGCGCCGAAAACAGATGTTATGGGTGTAGGACCAGGGCATATGACGACTCTGGTTTTGTTGAGAACAGTGGGTTTGACCCCGCAAGATTGGACCCAGAGGCCTTCTTTGCGGGAGATCCCGCTTGTTGGAGAATTGCCTGAATAGGAGGGAGCGGTGAGATGCAGCGATCCAGAAGTTTAAGGCAGGCATTGAGAGATAAAGAGTTTGTCCGTATCGTAGGAGCTCACAATGCGCTGACGGCGAAGCTCGTTGAGAGAAACGGTTTTGGGGGAGTGTGGGCTTCGGGGCTTGAGATAGCCACTTCCCATGCCGTACCCGATGCGAACATACTGACTATGAGAGATCATCTGGATGCGTCGGGTGAAATGGCCAACAGCATTTCGATCCCTGTTGTCGCTGATTGCGATACCGGGTTCGGTAATTCCAACAATGTCATACATATGGTAAGGAAATTCGAAGCTGCGGGCATAAGCGCTGTCTGCATTGAAGACAAGAGATTCCCCAAGGTCAATAGCTTCATAGCTGGGCGTCAAGAGCTCGCGCCAATAGCCGAATTCGTTGGCAAGATAATGGCTGCCAAGAATGCGCAACAGACTGACGACTTTATGGTATTTGCAAGGGTTGAGGCATTGATAGCAGGTTGGGGGATGGACGAAGCTCTCAAGAGAGCCAATGCCTATTTAGAAGCTGGTGCGGATGGCATATTTATTCATTCAAAGTCTAAAACACCAGATGAAATTGTGGGATTTTGCGAGAAGTGGCAGAAACGAGGTGTGCTTCTGATATGTCCTACTACATATCCTGCGCTTGCGGAAGACGATATGCAGATGCTCGGGGTGAACATTGTAATATATGCAAATCATGGGATAAGGGCTGCGATAAAGGCCGTCAATCAGGTATTGGCCGAGGTAGGGAAGAACGGCATAAGAAGTATCGATTCCAAAATAGCCAGCATGTCTGAGGTTTTTGAACTGCAGGGCATGCATCTCATGAAAAAGCACGAGGAGAAGTATCTACGATCCGAGATCGGAAGCGTGAAGGCAATCATACCCGCTGCTGGCTCGAAGTTCGATGATTCGCTACGGGAATTGTTGGAGGACAGGCCGCTCGCCATGCTCGACATAGTCGGCAAATCCCTAATACAAAGAAACGTTGAAACCTTGAACAGTGCGGGGATTCGGGATGTCAATGTGATAGTGGGATACAAGGGGAATGAGGTCAAGATTGAAGGTGTGAAGATAGTAGAGAACCCTGACTACAATACCAAGGGATTAATGTGCTCGATACTCAGGGGAGCGAAAGAGCCGGCCGATAGGAACATCATTGTCTATTCCGATATAGTTTTTGACCAAGAACTCGTCAGGAAGTTGCTGAGAAAAGAAGACGACATGATCCTCGTGGTTGATCGTACCTACAAGAAGACGCATTTCAGAAATAAGGAGTTGGAATTGGTGCTGACCGCACGTTCTCCGCTGGATAGCGTGAGAACAATAGACGTCAACCAAAGCAACAAGGTCTTGAGGATAGGGAAGGAACTGCCAGAGTCAGACGCTCATTATGAGTTCACGGGTATAGCGTGCTTCTCAAAAAAAGGTCTGGGTATTCTGTGGAAGGAATTCGAAAACGCAAAAAGGGGATCATCGACAGCAAAAGACTTGGAATCGGTTTCCTTTGTCGAATTCATTCAATACATGATAGACAGAGGATATTGTGTATCAGCGCATGAGGTGGCCGAAGGCTGGATGGAGGTACACAATTCCGAGGATTATAAGAAGCTTTGTTCTATTCTGTCACCGGAGCACATATAAGAGATGAAAGCTGTTGATCTAATAAAGGAGTTCAAGAGACACGAGCTAGGTCCATATATAGAAGTGCCCTGCTCCATTCTAGGCCCTCTAATCGAGGCGCTGACGCATGATAAAGAATGTGAAGTGATGAATCCAGTCAATGAAGCTATAGCGATGGGGTTGGCGACTGGCAGCTTCCTTGCCACAAACAGAGTCCCTGTCGTTTTGACGCAGAACTCTGGCCTATGTAATACTCTCAACGCACTCACATCACTGAATCAAACCTACAAGATACCTGTTCTATATCTGATAGCCTGGAGAGGTTTGCCCGGCGCGGAGGATGCACCAGAACACGATATTATGGGATCAAAGCTGGAAGGGATACTCAAGGCATTTGGCATTCCCTATGAAATACTTTCAGAGGAATACTATGAAGATCAGATAAGGTCGGCGGTAAATGGGATATTCTCAAGCAAAGAACCCGGAGCTCTCTTGTTGGCGAAGGGCGTTGTGGAAAAGGAGAAACGCGGAACAAAGGGGAGAAAACCAGGATACGGACTTTCAATGGCCGACGCGGTTAATACCATCATAAGTGTCACAGGTGGCGAGGCTTGCTACGTCGCTACGAACGGTTATATATCTAGAGAAGCTCGTTATGCCCTGTCAGTGAATGGATTGGAAGAAAAGAGTCCATGCTTCTATATGCTGGGGTCTATGGGGCATGCGTTGCCGATAGCGCTTGGTATAGAGAGGTACTCGAGGGCTGGCAGAAAGACGGTCGTCCTGGATGGTGATGGCGGATGCCTCATGCATCTGGGTGCTATGGCCTCGGTAGGCAGGGGGAATCGTGCAGCAACGAACTTAATTCACATTGTCCTTGATAACGGTGTGTATGCATCGACTGGTGGGCAGCCCACTGTGTCAGGCGATCTCGACTTCTCGAAGATAGCTCGCGGGTGTGGCTATAGAAACGTCTACAGCGCGAGAGAGGCATCCTCACTGGCGCAAATTATGAATAGGCTCCTGAATAGCAGGGGCCCCTCTTTTGTACACGTACGGATTGATGACAGTGACGAATCACCGAAGCTGAGGGTCTCGGAAAAGTGTACTTGCGAGGATATAAGACAATCCTTTATGGAGGGCCTCTTCCACTATTAGTCCCCTCTACGAGGCTCCGTCCTTGGCTCGCAGTGACAACTGATCCCCGCTTCTTCAAACTGGTCGCGCTTCGATGCACTCTTGTAGGTAGTAGCAAGCTATGGTCTTTTGTGGTATCATTAGCTGGCAGGCAGGATCATGACTCCCAAGTATCGCCATCAGGAGATAGAAAAGAAGTGGCAGGCAAGATGGGAGGCCGATCGCCTCTATCAGGTGCACGAGACCCCAGAGCGCCCAAAGTGGTACGCGCTCACGATGTTTCCCTATACCTCGGGAGACCTCCACATAGGCCACTGGTTTGCTATGGCTCCCTCAGATGTCCACGCCCGCTTTAGGCGAATGCAGGGCTATAACGTGCTTCATCCCATAGGTTTCGATGCCTTCGGCCTTCCTGCGGAGAACGCTGCTATCAGTCAGGGGATACATCCCTATAAATGGACTATGCAGAACGTCGAAAACATGCGACGCCAGCTAAAGACCTTGGGCGCTATGTATGACTGGAGCCGGGAGGTGATTACCTGCGACCCTGACTACTACAAGTGGACGCAGTGGTTCTTTCTCAAGTTCTATCAGGCGGGACTCGCTTACCGGGGCAAGGCTCCGGCCAATTGGTGTCCACGGTGTCAAACTGTGCTGGCCAATGAGCAGGTTGTAGGCGAGGGCCTATGCGAGCGT
>QIGA01000014.1 GCA_003229915.1 Chloroflexota bacterium | reverse complement strand
AGGGGGTTGTCGATTTCGTGGTGAATGCTGTAGAAGAGGCTGGCAGCAATCCCTGTCCCCCGACCATTATTGGGGTGGGCATCGGTGGAAGTGCCGAGAAGGCGATGATCTTAGCGAAGAAGGCTCTGCTTCGCATTGTGGGTGAACCGTCTCCCGACCCAGAGACCGCTGAACTGGAGAGAGAACTGCTTCAGCGAATCAATGCCAGCGGCATCGGTGCTGGAGGAGTAGGGGGGAGAATTACGTCACTTGCGGTGCACATCGAAACATCCCCGGCACACATCGCCAGCCTGCCGGTGGCGGTCAATATTCAGTGTCACAGCGCACATCATAAAGAAGCTGTGCTTTGAAACGAGCCTCAGCGCGGACAACGATTCAACAATCGGAGAATGGTTGTGATGGAAGCTGTTCATGATGTAGTGATCCTCGGCTCCGGTCTGGCCGGTTTGAGGGCAGCGGTTGAAGCTGCCCGGGTGAGCAATGATGAACTTGATATAGCTATAGTTTCGCGAGTTCAGTTGGTGCGTTCGCATTCCGTCTGTGCCGAGGGCGGCACAGCGGCGGTCATGCAGCCGGAGGAAGGTGACAGCCTGGAGCTTCATGCCTGGGACACGGTAAGGGGCAGCGACTTTCTGGCTGATCAGGACGTAGTAAAGCGTTTTGTGGAGGAGTCCCCCAAGGAAATCCTCCAGCTTGAGCACTGGGGCATCCCTTGGTCCAGACGTCATGATGGGCGTATAAACCAGCGGCCATTTGGCGGGCACAGCTTCGACAGAGCCACCTTTGCGGAGGATAAGACCGGCTTCTTCGAAATGCACACCCTGTACGACACGCTTCAAAAGTTTGCGCGGGTCACCCGGTATGATGAGTGTTATGTCACATCCATCCTGGTAGACAACGGCGTTTTTCAGGGAATAACGGCCTGGGCCCTGACATCGGGAGAGTTTTTCCTGATAAAGGGCAAAGCCCTGGTCATAGCCGCTGGCGGTGCGTGTCGCATGTTTGCGTTTACCACCTATTCCCTTTCAGCCACCGGGGACGGTATGGCCATGGCCTATAGGGCCGGTCTGCCTCTTAAGGACATGGAATTCGTTCAGTTTCATCCCACCGGGTTGGTGCCATCGGGTATCCTCATAACAGAAGGGGCAAGGGGTGAGGGTGGATACCTGATAAACAATAAGGGCGAGCGGTTCATGGAGAAGTATGCGCCCTCCAAGATGGAAACCGCGCCCCGTGACATCGTCTCACGCTCGGAGATGACGGAGATTCTGGAGGGAAGAGGCTTTTCGCGCCCGGATGGCCTGGACTATGTGCACCTCGATCTGCGCCATCTGGGCGCTGACAGAATAAATGAGCGATTGCCACTGATTAGAGAGGTGGCAATCAAACTTGCCTCTATTGATCCCATAGAGAAGCCGATACCGATTCGCCCAGCGGCCCACTACTGTATGGGAGGGATTCGCACTGATATTGACGGAGCAACGCCGGTGGAGGGCATTTGGGCAGGTGGAGAGGTAGCCTGTGTCTCATTACACGGGGCGAATCGCCTGGGTGCCAACTCCACGGCGGAATGCCTTGTATGGGGCAAGATCATCGGAGAGAAGGCTGCTCGATACGCCATGGCGCGGGGTTCTGTAGCCCCTACACCTCCGCAGAGGATACAGGAGGAAGAGAGGCGTTTGTTTGGCTGGATTGGACATGGCAATGGTAAGGAAGATGTTTTTCTCATTCGGGCAGAACTGCAACGGCTGATGGACAAGAACGTCAGCATCTATCGAAACGGTCCAGACCTGGAAGCGGCTCTAAAGAAGGTCAGAGAGCTCAAGCAAAGAGTTGAACATGTAAGAGTAGTTGATACCAGTCGCATATATAATACCAACCTGGTTGCCGTTCTCGAAACGATCAATTTGATTGATCTGGCAGAGACAATCGTGCTCGGTGCCCTTGCTCGCACTGAATCCAGAGGCGCGCATTCCAGAACTGACTTCCCTGACCGAGACGATGTCAACTGGACCAGGCATACCCTGGCTTACTATTCTCCTGAGGGGCCGCGATTGGAATACAGCTCAGTCAACATCAGCATGTGGCAGCCGGTAGAGAGGAAATACTGATGGCAGGCAAGCCTGCAAGCGAAGAGAACCGTCATTTGCCCAATAGTTTGGGTATCAGAGGTTGGGTGTGGGCAGGACGCTATACTCTGGAGAGGTATCTCTTCACGCTTCACAGATTGACGGGCCTTGGCTTGCTGGCCTATATAACCCTGCACTTGATCGCAAACGGGACCCGCCTGGGAGGGGAGGATGCCTGGACGAACACTATGGAATTCCTGAGTAACCCCGGATTCAGGGTGGGTGAGTATCTGGTGGTAGCAGCCTTTATTTTCCACGCCCTGAACGGAGGCAGGCTCATACTCCAGCATTTGGGTTTCACTCTGGGGAAACCCAAGCCCCCAGTATATCCCTATGTTGATTCGATGCGTCGCCGACGACCCATTACGTTGGCGATGTTAGCTGTGATGGCAGCCCTGTTGTTATATGTACTAATTGAGATTGTCACGTAGGAAGCTGTTATGAAGGAGACGCGACTCAAGATTCTGCAGTACATCACCGGTATCGGTCTCTTTTTCTTCATTGGTGCGCATCTGTTTGCGTCATATCTCAGTAGCGGGGAACCTACTAGTTGGGAATCGGTTTCCGAAAGAGCAGCCAGCTCCGGTTGGCTCACCTTGTACCTCTTCCTCTTGATCTTTGGCCTTTACCACGGACTCCACGGGTTGAGGACGATTATTCTGGAACTATCCATACCAAACTCGGCGGTCAAAGTCTTGGATTGGGCATTGCTGGCTATCGGAGTAGCGATCTTCGGATATGCCGCTTATATCGTCATAAATGCGTTTTGAGCAGATAGAAATGATGGGTGCCAAGGAGCAACGCATGCAAGAGCTAACCTTTAGAGTTCAGAGATACAATCCGGGAGAGAATAAGGAACCTTATTTGCAAGAGTTCACTATTCCTTCCAGCCAGGGCATGACGGTGCTGGATGGCCTCATCTACATAAAGGAGAATGTGGATAACACACTGTCTTTTCGCAGTTCGTGCCGCATGGGAATTTGTGGCTCTTGTGGTATGCTTATCAACAATTTCCCCATGCTTGCCTGTCATTCTCCTGTTGAGGAATTGAAAACAGATAGAATCGAAGTAAGGTCTTTGCCCAACTTTCCTGTTATCAGGGATTTAGTGCCTAGTCTCGATCCGCTGTTTGCGAAGCATAAGTCGATAAAGCCCTACATTATAGGTCCGGACATGAAAGAAGTCGAAGCGCCAACCTCTGAGTATTCGCAGTCTCGTGAAGAGCTGGAAGCGTACGTGCAGTTTGCGTACTGTGTGAAATGCGGGCTGTGCATGGCGGCCTGTCCCAGTGTAGCCACAGACAGTCTCTTCCTGGGCCCCCAGCCGTTGGGGCAAGCATATCGGTACTGCGCAGACCGCAGGGATATAGGAGCGAAAGAGAGATTTCACGTAGCCGATTCACCTCATGGGATATGGCTCTGTCATCTCGCTGGAGCTTGCTCTGAGGCATGCCCCAAGGGCGTTGACCCCGCACTGGCTATACAGCTTCTTAAGAGAGCCATGGTCTCTGACAGCCTACGGTTGCGAAAGAAGAAGAAACCTGCCTCTTTGGCGCAGCCCCCAGCAACGAGCAAGCCCAAAATCGACGTGCCTGAGTTCACTGTTACGCAATAATGGTGTGGAGTTGAAGTTAGATAGGGTTGGAGAATGTGATGCAGAGGATCACGTCGCCCATAAGCGCTGACGTTATAGAAAAACTACGGTCTGGTGAGCAGGTGCTGATAAGCGGTGTCCTATATGTAGGCCGGGATGCGGCGCACAAGCGTCTCATTGAGGCTCTCGATAGAGGCGACAAATTGCCCTTCGATATTGAGGGGCAGACGATATACTATATGGGCCCCTCGCCAACAAAGCCAGGGCATGTAATTGGCTCGGCGGGGCCGACTACCAGTGGTCGCATGGATGCTTACACACCACGCTTGCTTTCTGTCGGACTAAAGGCGATGATCGGCAAGGGCTCGCGCTCAGATACAGTGAAGGAAGCCATAAAGCGGCACAAGGCAGTGTATTTCGCCGCTGTTGGGGGAGCGGCAGCGCTCATAGCCAAAAGTATAATCAAAGCTGAAACTGTTGCCTATGAAGAGCTTGGCCCCGAGGCTATCTTGCGGCTTGAGGTGAAAGACCTCCCCGCTGTGGTTATAAATGACATATATGGCGGGGATTTGTACCAGGAGGGTAAAGCAAAATACCGGTTTCAAGCGGAGTCAGCAAGCCAATGAGCCTGGTCAAAGAGACAGAAGCAAAGATCGATTTGGAATGGGATGACGACGATGTTGTCCCGCCGAAAGTTACCCCTGACCTGATATTTCTCTTTGACAGAATGATCGAAGCGACCATAGAGAGGATAGCCCCGGTAAAAGGAGACAAAGTACTGGATGTCGGATGTGGGCGGGCCGTTGATACGATACAGATAGCCCAAAAGGGATGTAAGGCCGTCGGCCTGGAACCGTCGAGGAAGATGCTTGGCCGCAGCAGGGTGTGTGTTGCTGATAGCGGCAGCAGTGTTGACTTAGTCCAGGGAATAGGCGAGAACCTACCTTTCAGGTCAGGTTCTTTCGACTGGGTTATGTGTAAGGGTGCCCTGGATCATTTTCCTGACCCCTATAAAGCTGTGGAGGAAATATCTCGTGTTCTCAAGCCCAATGGCAAAGCAGTTATATCTATCGCCAACTTCGAAAGCCTGGGCCATCGACTTGGCAGGAACGCGCATCGTTTGACCAAACTCATCCCTAGGAAAGGTCTAAACAAAAGGCAGGCCTGGGAGATGCCGCCTGATCACACTTTAAGGTTTGACTATCCTCTGATTAGGCAGATTGTAAGTTCTCATCTAAACATAGAGGAGTCGTCAGGAATCTGTTTGCTTTGGGGGGCACCGATGTGGGACAGAATCACTTCTGCAATGCCCAAGAGAGTCTCATTCTTCATTATGGGCCTCCTGGACAAGCTGGCTCGGCGCTTTCCCAGCATGAGCGATGTTGTACTGGTTGAGTGCTCTCAAAAATCCATACGATCTGAGGAATAGAGTATGAAGACACTGTTAGTAAATCCCCCTTATCCATTCCTGGAGTTCCCAATAATACCGATGGGGCTGCTCTATCTGGCTGCGATATTGGAGCATAATGACTACGAAGTGGATGTTTTGGACCTTCTGGTATCTAGATATACGAAGGACAAGATCAAACGTAAGCTCGAGAGATATCAGCCAGATATCGTAGGCGTAACCGCCGTCACTATGAACTACCTCACCGCATCGGACATCCTCAAATGCTGCAAGTCTGTGAATCCCGACATTACAACGGTCATAGGAGGCCCTCATGTCACGTTCGCCCCTGTGGATACTCTCAATGAGGCTCCCTGGATAGATATTGTAGTGATGGGAGAGGGCGAGCTAACCATGCTGGATATCGCGGGCGGCAAGAGGCTTGAGCAAATAGAAGGGATCGCATTCAGATCGGATGGGATAAAAGTAACGCCTCGGCGGCCCTTGATCGAGAATCTCGACGAGCTTCCTCTGCCGGCGAGACACCTTTTCCCTACCTCTCGTTATCATGCGCTCGCTTCTCACTGCAGCCTCATCACGGGCCGGGGTTGCCCATTCAACTGCATTTTCTGCGTGGGCTCCAAGATGGGGGGCAGAACGGCTAGATTTCGCAATCCCAAGCTGGTAGTTGATGAGATAGAGCAAGGGCTGGCCTATGGGTTCAAGGAGGTGAATTTCGAGGACGATCTGTTCACGCTTAACCACAGGCATCTCCATGCTATCTGTGACGAGATAATTGCGAGAGGGCTGGAGTTTAAGTGGAGCGTCTTTGCCCGGGTCGACACAGTGAACCCTGATGTGCTCCGAAAGCTGAAAAAGGCAGGATGTGATTGGCTCTGCTATGGAATCGAAAGTGGGAATCAGCAGATTCTGGACACAGTCAAGAAGAAGATCACTTTGGACAAGATCAGGGAGAGTGTAAAGATGGCAAAGGATGCAGGAGTCAATGTGCTGGCCTCCTTTATTCTCGGGCTACCCGGTGAGACCAAGGAAACGCTGCTTCAAACCATAGAGTTTGCTCGAGAGCTGGATACCTACTATGGCTTCCACGTGCTTGCGCCTTTCCCAGGAACCGAAGTGCGTGATAAGGCAGAAGAATACGGGCTTGAGATACTTACAAGTGACTGGGCGAAGTATGATGCCAATAGGCCCGTTAGCCGGACGGAGGGCGCTAGCCCAGAGGACATAACCGCAACTCTACACAAATACTATAGAGGGCTGAGGATTACAGATGAAACTGGAGGAAGCGACACAGACCAGGGTGAAATATCGAGATCGGAGAGACATAGCCCTCTAGCGTGGGCGCTGGTTAGCGGTGACGTGATCGAAAGCCTGGGAGGCATCGAGCTTAAGAAGGGGCCAGAGGAAGACCTGGTAAGTAGGATAGCTGATATTATACCTTACCCCCATCAGCGTATTGACGAGAACATAAATAGCTGGGTTGAGCAGGGGCTGTTGAAATATGACCTCAGGGATGGGCACCTGGTCTGGAGATGGTCCTAACTTAACCGGCTGAGTTTTGCTGAGGAGCCTTCCTGAGGTAGATAACCACACTCTTGGGGAAAAGACGGTCGGAAAAGGCTTCCAGGCGGTGGAGGAGCCCCGATTCCCTGTCGATCTGCCAAGCTAGAAACTTGTGATAAATCGCTGGAATTCGTGCTTTCTCGTTCCTCACTCCGAACAGACAGCGCAGCAGCCAATAGATAGAGTGGAAGGCGTGCTTATGTCGAATAGCATAGACCGCCATACTGTTGCGCTCAAACAGGTCGATGAGTTGCCGCTCTTTGTATATCCGTATATGTCCTCCGGGATTGGTGTGGTAAGCCTCTGATAGCTTCCAGTAGATGGTTTCGGGGAGATATGCAGGCACACTGACAGCCAGCTCGCCGTCGTCCCTCAGCACCCTGAACAATTCCCGAACCGCTTGCTCATCATCGAGCACATGCTCGAGCACCTCTGAACAGACAATTCTATCAAAGGATTTATCGCTGAAGGGCAATGTCATCGCGTTCCCCTGAAGTACAGTCCACTTTCCCTTGGTCTCGCTCTCCGCGTCCATCATGTTGAGCATGTACTTCGCTTTCTGCAGAGACTCAAGGTCGTAGTCCACAGCGTATACTGAGCAATGATCTAGCTTACAAACATACCAGCTATGCCGCCCTGGGCCGCACCCCAGGTCTAATACCTGTGCACCACCGTTTAAGGGCATCAGACTGAAATCTATGGTGAGCAACTACTACAAGACCTCCTGATAGACCTCCAGGGTCTTCTTGGCAGCAACGTCCCAGCTAAAGGACTCCTCGATCCTTTTTCTGGCCGCCACACCCATTCTTTGTCTCAGTGATTCATCCGCAAGGAGGCGTTTTATCGCTGCTGCCAGTGCGGGGGGGTCTGCTGGCGGAACCAGTACCCCAGCACCATCACCCCCTACGATCTCGGGCAGCGCTCCTGCCCTGGTGGCTATAACAGGTGTACCACATGACATTGCTTCGGCGCAAGGTAGCCCGAAGCCCTCATAGACTGAGGCGGTAACTGCTATCTCTGATACCGAATAGCGTTTAACTAGCTCGTCTGTACTCAGACGACCCGTAAAGGTAACTCTGTCACTAAGTCCCTGCTCCTCTACCAACTTTGGAGCATACTTAGTATAATCCCCACGCCT
>QIGA01000215.1 GCA_003229915.1 Chloroflexota bacterium | reverse complement strand
TCTTCTCCTCGCTTGGCATCGTCCTCCTTAGTAACATTTTTAGTTGAGTGAACCATGCCCACTCGGTAACATTTTAGATGAGTGAATACGCGCCCTTAATTTTAATTCTCTGGTATGGTATAATTAAAAGTGGTTTTGCAGGAAGGGAAGATATGCCCAAAATATCTCGAGGTTTGGTTATCTGGCTCATCATCCTGGTGGTGGCGATAGCCGTATTCTTTACGCTCATCTCGCCTAGTAGTGGTGGTGAGAGCATCACTACGGCGGAATTAATCGCCAAGATAAAGAACGATGGTGGGGAGGTTACCATCAACGGGACCTCGCTAACCGCCGTTATAGGTGGCGAGACATTTGAAGCCACCATTCCCGAGAGCTTTGACGCTTTAGAGGTGTTTGATACCGAGATCGCACAGGAGAAGGTGTCCCTTAACTATGCGGGTCGGGGGGGATGGGGCAGTTGGGCTGGGATACTGATCAACTTCCTGCCGCTGATCCTTTTCGGGGGGTTGCTTCTGTTTATACTGCGTCAGGCGCAGGGCGGTTCAAGTCAGGCCATGTCCTTTGGCAAAAGCCGCGCGCGGCTGGCTAGCGGTGACAAACCAACTATTAGCTTCGATGACGTGGCTGGGGTCGAGGAGGCGAAGCAGGAATTACAGGAGGTAGTGGAGTTCCTCCAGTATCCTGAGAAATTTATGGCCCTGGGGGCGCGCATCCCGAGTGGGGTATTGCTTATCGGGCCTCCAGGTACGGGCAAGACCCTGCTTGCTCGGGCTGTCGCTGGGGAGGCGGGGGTCCCTTTCTTCTCCATTAGCGGCAGCGAATTCGTTGAGATGTTCGTGGGAGTTGGTGCTTCACGTGTGCGTGACCTCTTCGATCAAGCCAAACGCAATGCGCCGTGCATAATCTTTGTCGATGAGATCGACGCCGTTGGCCGCCATCGCGGCTCGGGTCTGGGCGGCGGTCACGATGAGAGGGAGCAGACGCTTAATCAAATCCTGGTGGAGATGGACGGCTTCGACTCCAGCACCAAAGTAATCGTCCTCGCGGCCACCAACCGCCCTGACATTCTCGATCCTGCCCTGCTTCGCCCAGGCAGATTCGACCGCCGGGTAGTCCTCGATCAACCCGATATAAATGGCCGAAAGGCTATCCTCGAGGTCCATGCCAAGGGCAAGCCACTGGACTCAAGTGTCGATCTGGAGGTTATCGCGAAGCAGACGCCATTTTTCAGCGGTGCCGATCTGGCGAACCTGGTTAACGAGGCTGCTCTTCTGGCGGCGAGACGTGACAAGAAGGCGATTAGCCTGGATGAGCTCCAGGAGGCAATCGAGCGCGTCCAGCTCGGACCGGAGCGGAGGAGCCGTGCTGTCAGCCAAAGGGAGAAGGAGGTTATCGCGCACCACGAGGCAGGCCATGCCTTAGTGGCCCGCATGCTGCCCAATGCCGACCCGGTTTACAAGATTTCCATTGTAGCCCGTGGTATGGCCGGTGGGTATACTAAACAACTCCCCACTGAAGATCGCCACCTTTACTCCGTAGGACATTTACAGGCCATGATGACTACTTTCCTGGGAGGACGCGCCGCTGAGGAGATCATGTTCGGAGGTGCGGAAGTGACCACTGGGGCTAGTAGTGACTTCGAGCAGGTGACAACCCTGGCTCGTAAGATGGTCAAAGAGTATGGCATGAGCGAGAAAATGGGTCTGCGCACCTTTGGCCGCAGGGAGGAGCTGGTGTTCCTAGGACGGATGATGGATGAACAGAAGGACTACGGCGACAGTGTGGCCAACGATATTGACGCGGAGATCGGTGCCCTCATCGATCACGCCTATGTGGAGGCCAAGAATATCCTGACCAAAAACAAGGCCAAGCTGGCTCAGATTGCAGAGCGCTTGATCGCTGAGGAGACGCTCGAGGGAGAGGCGCTGGAGGCGGCGTTCAAGGATGCGCTGCCTTCAACTGAACCGACTACCGAGAAGGACGATGACGAGAAGCCAGAGCAGATAGCGGAGGCGGTGGATGGCAGCTCAAAGGACGAGAGTGCCATAAGCCATAACTAGTAAGTGATTCTTCGCCCTAGTGGGAACGTATAGAGAGGGCTGGCCTTCAGGCCAGCCCTCCATTTATATCTCGCCCATCTAATGAGTCTTAGCCGTTTTCTTCGTGCTCCTGCCGCTCCCAAATCGGTTTGGTGAAGTTTTGCAGGAACTCCCTTTTCATCTCGTTGTTTATTTGCCTGATTTGTTTCTCCGTGCTCTCGGCAAATTCCTCGAGTTCGGCCATGTCGATCTCCACCCCAAGAAGGTTGGTCAAAGCTCCGAGCACCGACTGTGAAGCTCTTGGATTCGCCATCCTGGCCGCATATTTCACCGTCTCTCCCAGCAGGCAAACGCCCTCCATCCCCCTCTCCGTGGCGACTCCAAGCAGCAGGCCGTTCAGTCCCGCCACATAGAAGTCCCCCGCCATCACTACTTCAAGCTTCTTCAACTCCTCAAGCAACTCAGGGGAACTGGCTGCTCCCAGCACTCTCGGCTGGTCAGGATGGTATTCAGTGATGGCAGCGGCCAGGGAGTACACCCTTTTCACCCCAAATCTCTGTGCCACATCCAGCACCAAACCAGCGTATTCGTATGACCCGGTAGCGGGCTGCGCCTCCGCCAGGAAGATAATTATGTCTTTTCCCTCGCCTCCGCTATCCCAGTAGTAGAACTTGCCTTCAGGGAATGTCGGCGTGTCCACCAGATTGTCCTTGATGAAAACACCGCCAAAGTCGAAGAAGGCGGAGGGATCGATCTCCCCCAGCTCTTCAGCATTCAGCCTATCCTTCAGATACGTAGCGGCGATTACTGCCACATTCCCCACGCCGGGCCAGGCAGTAACCAGGCAGGGATTTACCATCTCAGGCTCTCGATACAGCTTGACTGATTTCATGTCTCCCCCTTAATGCCCAGACCCATACCCTGAAAACTACTTCCCGATGCAGAACCGGCTGAAGATGGTTTCCAGAAGGTCCTCGGTGACTGTTTCCCCCGTTATCTCGCCCAAAGCGTTCAGGGCTGCGGTGAGGTCGATAGTGATGAAGTCATCGGGCAGGCCCTCCGCGATAGCTGTCTGGGCATGGGACAGGTGCTCTTTGGCCCTGAGCAGTGCCTCTTTGTGACGAGGGTTGGTTACCAGTGGGGCATCTGAGGTGACCACCCTGCCTCCCAGGACAGCGTTAACCACACCGTTCTCAAGATCAGTGAGCCCCTCCCCAGTGAGCGCAGAGGTCGATACCTGTAGCCAGGGCAGCTCGTCCGTCTCCGCCCGTGACGGCAGATCACACTTGTTGGCTGCGACCAGTACCGTTTTTTCGCCGAGAAGATCGACCAGTTGCCTGTCCGAGTCGGTCAGGGGCTCGCTGGCATCGATTACAAACAACACGAAGTCCGCTTGCTCGATTGCCCTCTTGCTGCGTTCCACCGCCAGGGCTCCCACCTCGTCCACGCTGTCAATGATACCAGCGGTGTCAATGAGAAGGAAGGGCACTCCTTTCAGATTTACCACTTCCTCAAGGGTATCGCGTGTAGTGCCGGGGATGGGGGTGACAATGGCCCGACTCTGGCGCAGCAGGCGATTCAACAGACTCGACTTCCCCACATTGGGGCGGCCCACGATAGCGGTCCTCACTCCTTGTCTGTAGACCATGCCAGCATCCGCGCTAGCAATGAGGTCTTGCAGCATCAATTGCGCGCCCTGCAGAGGCCTGGCGATGTCCTGTTCCTCCACCTCATCCTCGGGGAAGTCGATCCGGGCGGTGAGATAGGCGAGGATATGCATTAGACTGCCACGCACCTCCTGGATCGGCTTCGAGAGCCTCCCTCCCAGGCCCTGTACGGCGAGGCGGAGGCTGGCCTCGGTTTTAGCTAGAACCACGTCCAGAACTGACTCAGCCTGCGCCAGGTCTATCCTGCCGTTCAGGAACGCCCTCAGGGTGAACTCTCCGGGGTTAGCCAGCCTAGCGCCGCAGCGTAAGGTTAGCTCAAGGATGCGCTGCAGCGGCAGAGGCCCCCCATGGCAGTCGATCTCGACGAGGTCCTCTCTGGTATAGGTGTGGGGTGCCTCCATATAGGCCACAAGCACCTCATCGACAACATCTGCGCTTTCGGGATCGATTATGTGTCCGTAGATGAGGCGTCGGTTCTCCAGTTGCTTGGGGAATAGCCTCTGAGCGATTGGCCGGGCCTCCCTCCCGCTCAACCTCACGATTCCGATCCCGCCCTCGCCGATGGGGGTAGATATTGCAGCAATCGTATCTTGATACACAGCCTGGTTAGTATGATACATCTTTCCCCCACGCTCATCAACAGAGGAATAAGAGGTCATTTACCAGTCACTTTTCCACCCACTCACGCAACATTGCTGACGAGGAACTTTCGTCATGACCTGACGCTAGACTGCGTACTGTCTTTTTTTGCTCAATGTGAAGGCCATCAGGGCGACCAGTATTATGTTCAGCCCGATGAGGATAAAGACATTCGCGGCGATTTCGGGCCAGCCGCCGCCTCGCTGACTGATTTGTAAGATCGGCTCTACGATGTAATAGGTCGGAAAGACCTTGCCGATCCACTGCGGCAATTCCGGGAACATATAGAAAAACGCGGGGGCGTAGAGAAGAATGCCAAACAACTTCGTGGTGGCAAAGAACGACGTTGTGTCCTTGACAATAGAGCTGACCAGCATCCCAATTCCTGTAGCCATTATCGAGCCGAGGAACATCACCATTATCAACAGACCCGGCTGGCTGCCCAGGGTCTGATTCAACAGAAGAATCACTATGCCCATGACCATGCCGATGATAACGCCAAGCAGCCCCTTGGCCAGGAACACTTCGCCTATGGTTGTCGGTGTTGCCACCAGGGCGTCAACGGTCTTCTTCTCCTTCTCGTGCAAGATCGAGGTTCCCGGCAACATCACACCGGCGATCACCACCGCTATGAGGACGACTAGCGGAAACAGGCGGTCATTCCACGGGATGCTCTCCTGATCTCCGAGCGTGACAGTTTCTATCTCCACGGGAGGTTCTTGCCCGGACAGCTCCCTCATCAAGTTCATCACGGTCACTGTCAGGATGGTGCGGTTCTTGGCCAGGCTTTCCCCCCAGATGTAGATCGGTATTACTGTTCTCTCTCCCAGAAGGATTGAACCGTCGAAGTCCGGGGGAAGCACTATGCCCCCATCGACTGCGCCCTCCGCTACTGCTTCCTTGAGCTGTGAGACATCGTAGTACTCCCTGCTGGCCACCGAGGGCGACTGTTCGACCAGAGTCACCAGTTGGGAGTTCCCTTCGTCCACGATTCCCAGCGTGGCCTGATCGGCGAACAGCGTACCGAAAACGAGCGAGACTACGAGCGATATAGCAATTGGGGCAACTAATACAAAGATGAAGATGAAGTTCTTTGGGCCCATAAAGAGCTCTTTGCTGAGAAGAACGCCGACACGTCTCAGGTTCATTGGAACTTCCTCCTCAGCGCCAGGACTCCGACCGAGAGTATGGCGACGTTGAACCCTGCGAGTATGAGCAGGTCACGCCAGACATCGCCCCAACCGGCCCCGAAGTTTGATACCTGGTATATCGTCTCCGTGAGATAGTACGAGGGGATGGCCTTGATCCAGTCCGAGATAGCCCCAGGCATCATGATTCCGATGGCGGGGATAATCAGGACAACGAGAACGGGAACACTCCAGGCAATGATCGAGAGGAAACCCTTGGCCAGCGACGCCACAAGAAAGGCCACACCTGTCACGAGCACTGCCCCGAGGAGCAAGGCTGTCACAACTATCAGGGGCTGTTCGCCCAGCCCCCCGACTACCGCCAGGAGCAGGAAAGCCTGGCTGAAAGCCATGATAGTGCCCAGAACCGCCTTGGCGGTGAAGAGGTCTCTGACCGCCATCGGGGTCACGAGCAGAGCCCAGGCCGTGCGCCGCTCGACCTCTTCGCTGATCAAACCGGCCAGGCCAAAGATTTCGGTCACAAGGATAAAGATTGCGAAGAGCGAACGTATACGGTCCCTCTGAGGTATCTGCTGGCCAGCCATATCCCGCCCCAGAATCTCGGGCTGCCAGTCGATATTTAACGCTTGTGCGGTCTGAAGATAGGCCATCTCTGTGATGAGACTGTTGACGACCTCTCTGATTTCGTCGGGCATATCCGAAGCGACGTACACCTTGATCTCAGGACGCTGGTTCTGCTCAAACTTCTCCATTATGTCGGCCGGGAAAACCAGCCCGGCCATGTATTGGCCTCCGCTCACGCCTCCCCGGAGGGCCTCCTCAGATTCAACCCTTTCAATTTCCAGACCCCCTTCCGCCTCCTGCATCACCTCCAGTGCCGGTGGAACCACCGGCGCATAGAGCCCGATCTCCAGGGTCTCGTTAACTGAACTCGGCATTACGAAGTAGACTGCGGCGTAGGCGACGAGGCCGAGGATGGTTATCACGGCAAAGAACCGATTCCTGAAGAACAGGGTGAAATCCTTGGAGACAAGGATTCCCATAGTGCGCCAGTTCACGCTTGCAGCCCCCGGCCGGTGATCCTGATGAAGATGTCCTCCAAAGTAGCCTCCTCGCTGTGGATGGTGATCACCTTCTTCTGTGAGAAAAGCTCGCGGACGGCATCGGGGGTCTCATCCATGTCGAGAGGGATCTCGATATTCTCCAGGCCGCCGTCGGCGGCGACCTCTGCCTTGAGCGCTCGTTTGCCGTAGGTTTGCTTGAGGTTATGCGGTGTGTCCAGCGCAACGATCTTTCCCTGGTCGATGAAGGCCACCCGGTCGCTAATCTTGTCGGCCTCCATCATATCGTGGGTGGTCAGAAAGATAGTGGCTCCGCGCTCACGCTCCTCGAGGATCACTGTGCGGATCGCCTCGGCAGATACGGGATCAAGGCCGGAGGTGGGCTCATCAAGGAACAGTATCTTGGGCTGATTGACCAGGCTGCGTGCTACCATAAGGCGCTGCTTCATCCCCTTGGAGAACTCCTCTACCCTGTGTTTCCCCCAACCTTCAAGGCCGACACGTCTCAGGAGTGCTTCGTCATCAAACCGTCTCACGCCGAACAAGCGTGCAAACAACCTCAGGTTTTCGCTGGCGCTCATCTGCTCGTAGAGGTTGGTGTACTCAAAGCAGACGCCTATTTCACCCTGCACCTTTTGGGAATCCTCGGCAATATCCCGGCCCAGCACGGTTGCCCTGCCGCCTTTGGGTTTGAGTTGCCCCGTCAGCATCTTCCAGGCAGTTGACTTGCCCGCGCCATTGGGGCCGAGAAAGCCTAAAATCTCGCCGTCGGCCACATGGAAGCTGATATGGTCTACAGCGACCAGATCGCCATACCAGTAGGTCAGGTCCTCAGCAACAATTGAATAGTTACCCATAGCGTTCTACCTCCAACCGAGTCTGCGCAGACCGGGCTGACACCGTAGCCTTCTGCAGCAAGCAGCTTACCTATTGCGTTCCTGCTCCCACCGCTCTATGAGGGCAGGGAATTCCCGTTCGAAAAAGGCATACATGTCGCGCATACGCTCCAGTCGCTGCCTTATGTGGGGATCCTTTCCTTCAAGCAGCTCCAGCCCTCGCTCGGTCAGGCTCCGAAACGCTGTCACCCTCGTCAGGCCTTCCTTTATCAACTCGTCCCAGTCATCCGGCTTGATGAGGAAATAGTCGCGTCGCTGCCCTGGCAGGCTGATGCGCTCGACCATGCCTATGCGGATGAGCAGTCGGGTCATGGTGCTGATTGAGCCCTTGCTGGCCATCAGAGCTTCCGCCAGCTCATCTGCGGACTGATGTGGGGGATCGGAGATCAGGAGCCAGCCCAGAATTCGCCCCGCCATGCGAGGTAAGCCACGTTGCTCAAAGAACAACCCAACCTCTTCCACGAAACGCTGCTCCTTGTCCTGTTGTTGCTCTTCGTTCATATCGCACCCCTTAACGCCATGATTCATTTTATATTGTAAGTATAGTAAATACTGAATGTTTAGTCAATACTGAACAAACTACCCACTATAAACCG
>QIGA01000174.1 GCA_003229915.1 Chloroflexota bacterium | reverse complement strand
GCGCAGCGAAGCAATCCCACGGGCGTTAGGGCGTTCCATGGAACGCCCCTACACCCCGCGCTCCCACCACCCTTAGACTGAGATGTAGCAAATGACTGGTGTTCTGATCGCTATTTCGGGGATGTATTACAGTCTCTCCTCAAACAGGGCTTGACAAAACAGGACTTTCGTGATATTCTGAATAATCAGAAAGATCATTGCGTTCTGAAAGGCGTTGAGAAAAGGGGGGCTTATATGGTCAAGAGCAATCATGAAGATGTGTGTACGCCGTCGAACTGCAATGAAATCGGGTGCTGCCGGGTTGAGGCAGTGGTGAGCGTTGACGATAGAGGGCAGATGGTGCTTCCCAAGGAGCTTAGGGATAGGGCAGGAATCCAGGCAGGAGACAAGCTGGCAATAGTAGGGATGGAGCGTGATGGCAAAATGTGCTGCATCTCCTTGATTAAGGTTGAAGAGATCACCGAGATGGTGAAGAGTATGCTGGGGCCAGTAATGAAAGAGATCTTTCAAGAATAATAAAGGAGGTAGGCGGTGATGAAGGAAGAAGAAGTCAGGAAAACCGTGAGAGAGGGCTATGCCAGAATTGCCGAGCAGGGCAGCTCGTGCTGTGCTCCCGCAAGCTCCTGCTGCGGAGGCACCGATCTGGGGCAAAACATTAGTAGGGACATAGGATATACCCAGGAGGAACTCGACGCCGTTCCCGAAGGCTCAAACTTGGGCCTCGGCTGTGGCAACCCTGTTGCTCTGGCCTCGCTGCGAGAAGGCGACACGGTTCTCGATCTCGGTTCAGGCGCGGGATTCGATTGTTTTCTCGCTGCCAACCAGGTGGGTGAGCAGGGGAGGGTGATCGGTGTAGACATGACGCCGGAGATGCTTGAGAAGGCACGGGAAAGCGCCAGGAGAGACGGCTATGAAAATGTGGAGTTCAGGCTCGGAGAGATTGAGAATATACCGGTTGCCGACAATTCCGTTGACGTGGTCATCTCAAACTGTGTTATCAACCTTTCTCCCGACAAGAGGCGTGTCTTTACGGAAGCGTTCAGGGCGCTGAAACCGGGAGGCCGGCTGATGGTCTCCGATATCGTTTTGTTGAAGGAACTCCCGGCTTTCATAGCGAACTCGATAGAGGGGTATATCGGCTGTGTTTCGGGAGCGCTCATGCGAGACGAATACTTGGGGGGCATAAAGGCAGCGGGATTTCAGGACGTTAAGACAATTGATGAGACACGTTTTCCTTTCGAGCTTATGGCCAATGATCCGACTGTAGCGGCGGTCATCGAAACGGAAGGAATATCCCCCGAGCAGATAGAAGAGGTCTCTGGTTCCGTCATAAGCATCAAGGTCCACGCGGCCAAGCCGAACGGCACAGCCTGACACGATACGGCATTCAGTCTATGGTCACGTTTGCTCGTTAGCCTGTGCCATCGCTTCAGCAGCAGGCGAAGTAGCATGGGTGAAGCGAGGGTGGCCATGGCTGCGACCAAGACCATGACGGAGAGGACATGGCCGGGCATTGCCCACTCGCCCAGACCGAGACTCCTCTGCATGATCACCAGTGAGAGAATCGAAGAAGCGCTTTGACAGCAATCCACCATGCCGGTTGCAATCGGCATGGTGGATTGTTCTGAAAATGGAGGTTGTCAGTTTTGGATCCCCGCTTGCGCGAGGATGACATCGGGGGTTTCCCGTCGAGAGATCCCTCATGTCATTCCCGCTTGTGCGGGAGTGACATTGGAGAAGGGCATGGCTAGACACATTAGGAGTCTGTTTTCGGAACAATTCGACATCGATCACACCACGCTTCAGATGGAATGCGCACAGCGCGACACCAACGACGTTTTCGGGCACTCTAGGATGGTTAGTGGGGCTGTGTTTGGGGGTCTGGATAGAATAAGCGCATTTAAATCTCAAGAATGTGATAAATCTTTAACATTTTCCTCTCCTTTTTTATGACTTTTCCATGCCCATGCTAGTACCATTTATACAGCCTTCATTCTGACGAGAAGGTAGGAGCCGCTTCCGTCGAGATTTCGAACAAGGATTTTAGGTTGAGGGATTCAAGTTCGGAAGGATGAAGAGAAATCGGGTGAGTGACACCCACAAGGAGGCAAACCGTGAGTATTCTGAGTATTCTGGGGCGTTGGAAGTACCTATTCCTTGCCACACCGCTAGCCTCGCTTCTGATTCTGTCGGCGTGTGGAGCTTCCACCGAGGCGGTCGAATTCGAAGCCGGCAAGCTGATCGGGGGCCCGGTAACAGTATCGGTGTCTCAAGAAAGTGGCAAAGATGTGCGTTGGATACTACCTGGGCCGAGAAAACTTGATCCTGGTATCTTCGGCACCCCGGATCAACCCCTGGGGTTTGAGGATGGCGTCGGACTTCCCTTGTCAGCGCGGATGACCAACGAGGATGGCACTGCCTATACAACTACAGCCATGCCAACTGCTTTCTCCGACAATTTCAAAGTGGTGACAGGCAGCTTGTCTCTTGATGCTGCCGATGCCACCTTTGTCGATGGGGCCAGCACCAGTGATACGCTTGACCTCACCGCTACCTTCACTGGTCCCGATGGTACAGAGTATAAAGTAACCGTTGGCTCAGTTCTCCCCCGAGGCCCGGACCATCCCTTCTTCGGAGGTGTGGCCACCAACGTGATCCATCATGGGAGGACGGGACTGGGGACGAAGCTTATGCCCCAGGTATACACATCTGTGGCTTTTTGGGGCAAAGCGGAGCTTTCTGTCGATGGAGAGGTAGTGGCTACCAACAGGTTGGTTCATGCCATGCTGACCAGCGACGTTCGGGATGAGAACTATGAAATAGTCTTCGACGATGGGGTGGACAACAGCCGGGTCAACTTCCACCTGATCCTGCCCCCAACGGAGCTTACCGCACAGGGACCAGCGGGTAGCCCTGTGCCTACAGGATTCATCCTGCCGAATGGCGTGGAACAGCCATTCCTACACATAATGTTTGAGGACATCAGTGTTGGCGCTGCCGAAGTGGTAGAGTAGAGGGGCGAAGGCCCTTTTACGAAAATCTCTGGAAGAAGCGCCTCCGCCAGGCATCGATAATAGCTGCGGTGGATAGCAGCCACGTGCTGATCTTGGAGACGGGCGATTGTTGACTCGTTCTCGCTGGGCATGTGGCTGCTATCGCTGCCAAGGCTGCCTCGGCTTGGAATGATTGGAGCCCCGGCTGGCTCGCGCCCCGATCTGCTGAGAAAAGATTAGCGCCAGAGAGTTCGAGATAATATGGATACGTCCCAGGTATTAGGTGTATGGTGGGTCTTTCCAGTATCGATGGGTATCGCCACTATTGCCTTGGCATCGGGGATTAGTGGGGCCTTGTTCTTCAGCCCTTTTTTCCTTTTGGCAGTAGGGCTTGAGCCTGCTCAGGCCATTGGCGCTGGCCTTATAACTGAGCTATTTGGCACAAGCTTCGGCGCTTTCAACTATGCGCGTCAACGCGTGGTCGATTATAAGACTGTGCGTTTCCTCCTGGTGGCAGCGGTTCCGGCGGCTGTTGGCGGATCTTTTGTGGCACATCGGGTTGAGCCTAGCATATTGCAGATCGTCCTCGGGACAGCTCTGTTTGTACTGGCGGTGGTAGTGCTGTATCACAGCACCCAGAAGGGCAACCTGCCCGTCGCGCCAGCCTGGGATCAATCGAGTGGGATGACGGTAATTCGGGCTCGCGACGGCAACACATACTCGTATCGCACGTGTAAGCGCCCTATTGGGATTACCCTGGCGGGAATAGGCGCTTTCCTCACGGGGTTGATGAGCGCAGGCTTGCCCGAGACTACCACCACGCAGCTTATGCTGCGCTGCCACATCCCGCCCCGCGTGGCCGTGGCCACCACCATCTTTGTTCTCACCATTACAGTTTTCTTTGCCGCCGGTGTGCACGCTCTGGTTGCCGAGCCAGCGTGGTATGTGGTGGTCTGGTCCGT
This sequence comes from Chloroflexota bacterium, assembly GCA_003229915.1. Classification (GTDB taxonomy): domain Bacteria; phylum Chloroflexota; class Dehalococcoidia; order SZUA-161; family SZUA-161; genus SZUA-161. Next base: position 4,132 of record QIGA01000174.1, on the reverse strand, counting down.
TCCTGGGGTCATTGTTGGGGCTCAGATAGGGCCTCGACTTGCGGGGAAGGTGCCAGAACATATTGCGGAACGGATCCTCGCCACCCTGTTCCTGGCCATAGGGGTACTGGTGATCGTGATGCAGGCACTGGATTGAAGAAGTAGAGCCAGCGTTATTGGGGCGAGATATCGCTCGCTGGTGTAGGAGGAAAGAATGGCGTACAAGAATATCGGGGAATACGGGCTGATTGGCAATAGCCATGCTGCCGCTCTGGTAAGTACTGATGGCTCCGTTGATTGGTGCTGCCTGCCGCGGTTCGACTCCCCCAGCATCTTTGCCGCCATACTGGATGATGAGAAAGGGGGCAGATTTCATATCAAGCCGCAGACGCCCTTTCAATCTCATCAGGCCTACCTCCCCAATTCCAACGTTCTTGAAACCACTTTCCGGACAGGGACAGGAACGGCGAAGGTAATTGATTTCATGCCTTGCTACCGAACCTCTCCTCGCAGACTAGCCCATGTCACTGAGATCCATAGGCTGGTGGAGTGCAGTGAGGGGCAGATGCCGCTGGAGGTTGTGTTTGAACCGAGGCTGAACTATGCCAGAGGCGAGACCTCGATGAGCGCCTCGAAATATGGCGTGGTAGCGCGGAGAGAGGCGGAGGCGGCAACACTCTCTTCGAGTATTCCATTTGCCGTCAATGGAAATACGGCCATCGCCAGCTTCACGCTTGCGCAGGGACAGAAGGCTGCCTTCGTTCTGCGCTATGGTTCGGCTCAGCCGCGACACCCGGACAGGTATGGTTCACCCGGCAAGCTGGAGCGTACGATGGCCTACTGGCAACGGAAAGCAGAGGACTGCACTTTCACTGGACCGTGGCGGGATGCCATAGTGCGCTCGTATCTGACTCTACATCTGCTGGTGTATTCCCCAACAGGTGCTATCATAGCTGCTCCCACCACCTCTCTTCCTGAGCAGATAGGCGGAGAACGCAACTGGGACTATCGCTTTACATGGCTACGTGATGCCTCGCTGACGCTGACTGCCTTTTTCCATCTGGGCCATGCCGATGAAGCCAGGGGATTCATGAACTGGCTGCTGACTGTTTGCGTCAAGTGCGGCCCCAAGACCCAGATTCTCTATGACATCGACTTTGAGGACCCCCTTAATGAGCAGGAACTGGATCATTTCAAGGGATACCGTAATTCCCAGCCGGTTCGCATAGGTAATGATGCCTATCGGCAGCGCCAGTTGGATGTTTTTGGCGAGGTTCTTGAAGCTGCTTATGAGTATCTCAATATCGGCGGGCGAATCACGCGCCGCACCTGGGGACTGCTGGAGAGCTTTGTGGACGCCGCATGCATACTCTGGAAGTGGCCTGATCAGGGCATCTGGGAGATAAGGGGTGGCCCCTATCATTTTGTCCACTCCAAGTTCATGTGCTGGGTAGCTGTGGACAGGGGGATCAAAATAGCGGAGAAACTGGGGCACAGAAAGAACTTGAAGCGCTGGCGAAAGGCGGCGCAGGAGATTAGGGAGGACATACTGACCAAGGGCTGGAACCCGGAGCGGCAAGCCTTTACCCAGCACTATGGCACCACAGCCCTGGATGCGAGCAATCTCCTGATGACTTTCTTTGACTTCTTGCCGATCTCCGATGAACGGATTACGTCAACCATCGAACGCACTGTGGAAGAGCTAAGCTGGAATGGTCTGTTGCGCAGATATAGAACCGATGAGACCGATGATGGACTCAGCGGAACGGAGGGAGCATTTCTGTGGTGTTCGTTCTGGCTCGTAAGGAGCCTGCTTAGAATGGGCAGGCTGGAGGAGGCTGTGGCCCTGTACGAAAGATTGGTTGGCTACAGCAACCATTTGGGACTTCTGCCCGAAATGATTGACCCTTCCACGGGAGAAGCACTGGGCAACTTCCCTCAGGCGCTCACCCACCTGGGAGTTATCATCACCGGGCTCGAACTGACCAGCGCCCTGAAGGAAGGAAAGCGTAAGTAGAAAGGTACTGAGAGGCGGGCCCGAATACGCAGTCCTGCCTATCAGGGACAGCGATTGAGGTTTTCCTAGCGAAAGAAGTCGCCGACACGTCCCTCCCGGCGCTCTCGGGCAATCGGCTCATCTGTGCCGTAGGGATGGCCACCGAAGCCGTGGCGCATCATCGCTATCGCTCGGGCCCAGTTCTTGTTGTCGTCCCGTGACGCAATAAGCTGCATGACCGCTTGGGAAATGACTGGTACCGGGACCTCCATTCGAATGGCATCGTTGACCAGCCAGTTCACCTCGCCGGTATCCTCTACATAGGGGGGAATACTGTCAAGGCCTCCCTCAGCCCGATATGCTGCCTCAATGAGGTCTATGAGCCATGACCGGATTACTGAGCCATGACGCCAGCATCGGAGAACCTCGGCAATGTCGAGTTTGTCCCGGTAGCTTTCGAGCAGGTTGATACCCTCTCCTATCGCCTGCAACATCCCGAACTCGATTCCGTTATGGACGAGCTTCGTGAAGTGCCCCGCGCCTGGCGGGCCAGCGTGAACATACCCGCCGGGAGTGGCAAGTTCCAGCAACAACGGCTCAATTCGAGCTATCGCATCTTTATCACCGCCCGCCATAAAGCATGCGCCGTGGCGCGCTCCCTCCACGCCGCCGCTTGTTCCCAGGTCAATGAAGTTGATTCCTTTTTCGGAGAGTCTCCTGTAGCGGCGGATTGAGTCGCCCCAATAGGAGTTTCCCCCATCGACCAGAATGTCACCCTTGTCCAGGTGTGCGATGAGGTCGTCGATAGCGCGATCAACTGCGGGTCCAGCGGGAATATAGACGAACACGGCGCGCGGCGGCGTGAGCTTCTCACGGAAACCCTCGAGGCCATCAATCTGAGTGACGCCAGCGTTTACTAGCTCTTCGGGCACCTTCTTCAGGTCGAAACCGACCACCTGCATTCCCTTTTCCAGGGCCTGCAAAGCAAGATTAGCCCCCATCTTTCCCAATCCGACTATTCCGAATTCTCGTTTGAAGTCTGCCATGTCATCCCCCTTCACTTTCGCTGTCTACGGCCTGTACCGATAGGGCGCAAAACCGCACGCGCAGGTGCGCCTTCGCCTTGGGCGAGCTTGATGGGTAGGCAGATAAGGTCGTACTTGCCTGGCGTGACCTGTGAAAGATTGAGACCCTCGATGACCCAAATCCCTGCTTCAAGTAGTGCAAGATGTATTTCAGGGCCGTCGCGCTTGAAGCCTCCTACGGAGAGGTAATCAACCCCAACAAGCGCCACCCCGCGTTGGGCGAGGAAGTGCGCCGCCTCCTTTGAAATGAATACGAAGTCCTCTATAAAGCTGTCAGTCTGCCAGCCCCGCAAGGAGTTCAGGGTCTTGAACAGGAGGCGCTCGCCTCGTCGGATCCGGTGTTGTTTGAGCTCTTCGGGCTTTATGGACTCCGTGTCCCGTATCTCGATCACACGCGCCTGGCCTATGGAAGCGTCCAGCGGCATCTCATCGATGCCCTTGCCATTTGCGATGAAGTGGAGCGGTGCGTCCATGTGCGTGCCCGTGTGTGCCCCCATGACAACTCTTGAGAGGTTGGATTTGTCTCCACGCTGCATGTCATGTATGCGCTCGATCTGGAAGGGGGGATCGCTGGGCCAGTGCACCATCCCGTTCCGCACAGGAACCGAGACATCGATCCACTCCGAAGATGCTACAGTGCTCATCCGTGGATTGTGCTGACCTGATGAAAGGGAAGCACTGCTCTGGATATTCCGCGACATCGGGGCCTCCTCTAAGGCAGGTTTACCTAGTGCCTGGTGTAGTGCTTCCTGAATATCGTTATTCGGTCAATGGCACTGGCTCTAAACTCCCTTTGTATGCCCGCGCCGCATGAACCAGTGCCTTGGTCGGAATGAAGGCATGAAAAATACAGGCACCGCCAACCGGCCCTTTCTCAATCATGCCCACCGAGTCAACAGTTTGTTTGGCCCCCGAAATAGCGATTGGCTATAAAAATCAGAGTTTTGGGTGTCATTGCGAGCGCAGCGAAGCAATCTCACAGGCGTTAGGGCGTTCCATGGAACGCCCCTACACCCCGCGCTCCCACCACCCTTAGACTGAGATGTAGCAACTGACTGGTGTTCTGATCGCT
>QIGA01000078.1 GCA_003229915.1 Chloroflexota bacterium | reverse complement strand
CATTGTAAAGACTCCGACTCTATTGAGCCCTCAGATTACAACTTAACCGCGCTCGGTGTCAACGGTTATCCGCCTTCATCATGCCATCATTTTCTTAGCTAACCCTTCTAATGTTTGGGGGGGGCATCATTCTCTACCTTCAATTTCTCCTTAATCCGAGGATTTCGTTAATCATTAGCCTTTGGCATGGTTCCGCATAAATCTCCTTCCCCCTGAAGGGAGAGGTTGGAGCCTGTCCTGAGCTTGTCGAAGGAAGCATGCCGAAGAATGAGAGTGAATCCCCCTCCCACCAGGGGAGGGGGATTATGATGAACTCGCGGCTAACTTTGGAAATTCACCTGGCAGGCGTGCTTTTTGAATCTGGACTCGCGGATTAGGGAAAAAGGGCGAAAGTTGACAAATGGTGTGCAAGCTGGTGGTTAACGGGGTTGGAGATAAGCGAGACAGACAGCAATTCAGGAGGTGGGACTGACCAGGGCAGCGGATCTCCCCGTTCTGGCAGTCGACCTGGATCGTTTCTCCAGGTTGGAACCTGCCCTCAAGCAGGGCTTCGGAGAGGGGGTCTTCCACCATGTGCTCGATCACCCTTCTCAAAGGACGAGCGCCGAAGGCAGGGTCATAACCCTTTTCTCCCAGGAAGTCCTTTGCCGCATCGGTCGTCTCCATCTTCATGTCTTTCTCTTTGAGCTGATCCTCTACCTGAGAAAGCATTAGCTCCACAATCTTGCGGATATGCTCCTGGGTCAGTGCGTGGAATACCACAGTACCATCGATGCGGTTGAGGAATTCAGGGCGGAATGTCTTCTTCATTTCCTCAACCACTTTGTCCTTCATCTTATCGTAGGACATTTGGGCAACCTTGGTCTCGTCGCTGCGAGATATGAAGCCGAGGGTACTTTCCTTCCGGATAAGCTCGGAGCCGATATTGCTGGTCATGATAATGACCGTGTTGCGGAAATCGACCCGTCGTCCTTTGGCATCGGTGAGATGTCCATCGTCGAATATCTGAAGCAGGATGTTGAACACATCGGGGTGAGCTTTCTCGATCTCGTCGAGCAATATCGCCGAGTATGACTTGCGTCTCACTGCCTCGGTCAACTGCCCCCCTTCATCGTAGCCTACGTACCCTGGAGGGGCACCAACGAGGCGAGACACCGCATGCTTTTCCATAAACTCCGACATATCGAGCCTGACCAGGGAGTCCTCACTGCCAAACATGAATTCCGCTAGTGCGCGAACCAACTCCGTTTTGCCCACGCCGGTGGGGCCGAGGAAGATAAAGCTGCCGATAGGTCTCCGCGGGTCCTTAAGCCCGGCCCTGGCTCTCCTCACTGCTTTGGCGATTGAGACGATAGCCTCGTCCTGACCGACAATGCGCTTGTGCAATGCCTCTTCCATCTGAAGTAGCCTGGTGGTCTCATCTGCAGCGAGACGGGCCACCGGTATGCCGGTCCACATGCTGACCACTTCAGCAATATGCTCTTCGGTCACCACCTTCTTTTCCGAGTCGGGCTCCTGCTGCCGCCCCTCGCGCATCTCATCTATCTTGCTGTCAAGCTCTAGTTCCTTTTCGCGTAACTCGGCAGCGGCCTCGAACTGCTGGTCAGACATAGCCTGATCTTTTTCCTTGCGTACGGCCTCCAACTCCTGCGTTGCCTCGCTCAGTTCCGAGGAAGTGTTGGACTGCTTAATGCGCAGCCGGGATGATGCCTCATCTATAAGATCGATCGCCTTGTCGGGCAGGAAGCGATCTGGTATATACCTAGCAGCCAGCCCCGCTGCCGATTTCAGGGCCTCATCGTCTATGGTCAAGCAGTGATACTCTTCGTAGCGGCTCTTGACCCCCCTGAGTATCTCTATAGTTTGCTCAGTCGTGGGCTCATCCACCAGGATGGGCTGGAAGCGGCGTTCCAGCGCCGCATCTCGTTCCACGTGCTTGCGGTAGTCATCGAGGGTAGTAGCGCCAATACACTGTAGTTCGCCACGTGCCAGCGATGGCTTTAGAATACTGGCAGCATCAACAGCGCCCTCGGCGGCACCAGCACCGACCAATGTGTGGATCTCATCAATGAAAAGAACGCAGTTGCCAGCGGTCTTTATCTCCTCGATTACCTTCTTCAACCGCTCCTCGAACTCACCCCGATATTTTGTACCCGCGACCAAAGAGCCCACATCGAGGGTGAGCAATCTCCTTCCCTGCAACGTCTCCGGGATATCTCCAGCAGCAATCCGATGGGCAATAGCTTCGGCGATGGCGGTCTTGCCGACTCCAGGCTCTCCGATGAGAACCGGATTGTTCTTTGTGCGTCGGCTGAGCACCTGAATCACGCGCTCGATCTCTCGGGCGCGCCCGACAACCGGGTCAAGTTTCCCTGCTCGAGCCGCAGCGGTCAGATCCACACCCAACTGATCCAGGGTTGGAGTTTTGGTGGTGGGGCGACTCCCGGAATGTGCCGCGCTCTGGCTATGAGCACGATTGAGCTCGGAATGCACTCGGTCGACGCTTACCCCCAGGCTTTCCAGAACACCAGCGGCAACTCCCTCGCCCTCGCGCAGCAGCCCTAGGAGTATGTGTTCAGTTCCGATATACTGATGACCCAGTAACCGCGCCTCATCCACAGCGAGCTCGATTACCCTCTTTGCCCTTGGGGTGAGCCCAACATCGTTCTGAGTCGACCCTTCTCCGCGGCCGATAATGAACTCCACAGCGGCCCGGACCTTGTTCAACCCTATACCGAGATTGGAGAGGATCTTGGCAGCCATCCCCTCCTCCTCCCGCACTAGCCCCAGGAGTATGTGCTCGGTACCGATGTAGTTGTGGTTGAACCTGCGGGCCTCTTCCTGAGCTAGAGCCAGTACCTTCCGCGCACGTTCCGTAAACTTATCAAATCTGTTGCTCATCGCCGTACTCTGCTTCTTTTTGGGGGTACATAGCTCGACACCAGTACCCTTACAGCTTTATTTTAACACACTTGTCACCATAATAAAATAGCCCAAATTTACTAAAGCTATCGAAATTTGGGCTATTTTAATGCTTCCCGGCAATGGCATATTTTCCACAAGGGGCTGCCCCCTCAGTATCGTCTGCGCTGGGGAGTTTCACTTCCGTGTTCGGGATGGGAACGGGTGGGTCCACCCCGCTCTAATCGCCAGGAAGCATTTCCAACTACCTGAAACTCTATATTCAGTTTTCAAAAGAGAACGTCATTCCCTTCGGGAAGCCTGCCATGTTCCTGCAGGAATTGCTGCATCAACTCGCTCTCCCGCATAGTATACATCAAAGTTTCCTCATAATGCAAGTAACGCGCTTTCCCTACCCATTCGTCCCCTGAATCGAGTATCTCCCGCAGTCCCTCGCGGATATTCTGGCCGCTTCCGATATATATGACCTCTTTCCGCTCATCAAGCAGCCGATACACGCCATCGGTTTCGGGAGCGGCATCAACGCTTCCTGGAGTGAACCCCAGCCACTCGCCTGGTGGCAAGACCACCGGCGAGACCTGGAATCTCAGGTCACATCTCAGGCATCGCGCCGCTTCCTCAACAGCCATTGCCTCGTCGAAACCGAGCGCTACTTCAGAGAAATCGCCTTTCCGCTTTCCCACTGGCAGGCAGGGCATCACCACGCGGTGTCTGTCCCCGAATCCCTCGTCGCGGCCCAGCCAGGGATTGACTTCAGCCGCTTCGGCCAGCGTCTCCTCAATATCCCCACTGCCACCTAGATACTTGTCTATCGAGGCTGCCGCTCTCCTACCAGCAGCGATCGCTTCAATGACCGAAGCCGGCCCTGTGGCAGCATCGCCGCCGGCGTAAACACCGTTCACGCTCGTGGCCAGGGTTTCGGGATTAACCTTCACCCTGCCTCCAGCCACGACATCGAGCGGGATGTCGTCCGGTATCCCTGGCATTTGACCAATGGCGGCTATCACTGTGTCGAAATCCATTTCGAATTCGCCGCCCTCGATCGGCTCCGGGCGTCTTCTGCCGCTGGCATCGGGTTCCCCCAGCTCCATGCGCAGGCATTCCATCACCAGTCTGCCATTGCTTTCGGAGATTCTCTTCGGGGCGGCAAGGAATAGTACATCGACACCCTCCTCGAGAGCCCCTTCTATCTCCTCCGGGTTGGCTGGCATCTCCTCCCGGGAACGCCGGTAGACGACGGTCACCTCTCCGGATCCCAAACGCAACGCTGTGCGAGCGGCGTCTATGGCAGCATTACCGCCGCCGATCACTGCCACCTTATTCCCCAGCTTGACCTCCTTGCCCTGATTTGCATCCCTGAGGAAAGATATACACTCTATAACCCCCGGGCTGTCCTCGCCCTCGACTTTCATCTTGATTCCCTGGTGGGCCCCGACAGCCAGGAAGACGGCATCATACCCCCGTTCCCAGATACTATCGAGGGATTCGACCTTGCTATTGACCTTTATCTCAACGCCAGCATTTCTTATCTCCTCGACTTCACTGTCGAGCACCTCTCTGGGCAAGCGATATCTGGGTATGCCGACTCGCATCATGCCGCCGGGCTCGGCCAGTGCCTCGAATATAGTGATGGAGTGCCCAAGTTTGGCCAAATAGTATGCCGCAGTGAGCCCTGCTGGGCCTGCCCCCACGATGGCTACCTTCTTGCCTGTGGGATTAGCCTTTCCTGTCTCCATCTGTCTCGGTCTCGAATCTCGTTCCGCCGCAAATCGCTTGAGCGCGTTTATGGCGATTGCCTCGTTCAGTTGACCCCGTCTGCACACGGTCTCGCAGGGATGGAAGCAGACGCGGCCAAGCACCCTGGGGAAGGGCACCTTCTCCCGAACTACCGCTAGTGCTTCGGCAGATTTCCCCTCAGCGAGCAGACGCACATAGCGGGGAACGTCTATGCCAGCGGGACAGGCGTGGATACAGGGGACAAGTGCAGCTTCGCGTTCCGCTCTCTTCACATCGAGGTCGAGCAAGGCACCAGTGGGGCAGACCTCGACACAGGCACCGCAGAACTTGCACCCGGACTCCTTCAGCGAAGGGGCGAGAGTCCCTGCGATGATCTCACCGTCTCGACTAACGAAGCCAAGAGCGCCTATGCCCCGCAGATCCCGGCAGACTCTGACACATCGGGTGCACCCGATACACAGGCTGTAATCTTGAATGAACAGGGGGGCGTCCTTTACTGTGGGAAGACCTCTAGGGATGTAGCGGGGGGTGTCATCCCTGATCCCGATGTATTCGGCTACCGATTGAAGTTCGCAATGGCCGAGCTTGGAGCAACAGCGTTCCAGGACGGGCAGGTTATTCGGACATGATTCAAATGGGATGCAGCCTTCCCTCTGGCTGCATGTCAGGCAGGCATGAGGATGCCTGGCTAATATGGCCTTCAGGTTCTCGCGTCGAAGCTCCTGAACTTGGTCAGCGTTGGTGCTAACTGTCATCCCCTCGGCGACGGGCAGGGTGCAGGAGGTCTGGATTTGCTCCATCCCTTCGACCTCGACGATACAAAGGCGACAACCACCGTACTCTCCGTTGGAATCCGAACTCTGATAGAGTTGAGCACCGAGGTAAACAACGCTGTCGGCCTTTGCCCCTGGCGCCGGTGGCAGGTCGGGGTGGGCACAGAGGGCTGGGATATAGATGCCCGCGCTTTGTGCTGCCTCTAGAACTGTTTTGCCTTCCTCTGCCTCGACTTCTACATTATCGATAGTTAGCTTCACTGTAGCCATTTCCGATTCACCCCAAAGAAAAAGCGCTGATCCGATTTAGAAGAGACCACTCACCTTTCCGGTTTTCACGTCCACATCCACCCTTCTGAATGCTGGGTTGGAGCCTGTTCCGGGCATAAGGCTGATTGTTCCCGCGCAGGGGCAGAGGAATTTGGCACCGGAATAGATCAGTATGTCGCGGATGGGAAGCGTCCACCCTTTGGGAACTCCCTTCAGGGCTGGGGCGTGGGTGAGGCTGAGGTGGGTCTTCACCATCATGGTAGCATAGTCGCCGTATTGGGGATCATCCTCCAGCATCTTGGCTTTGTTCTCGGCATCCGCTGTCCAGCTCACGCCATCAGCTCCATAGACCACTTTAGCGATCTTCTCGACCCGCTCTCGCAGCTTCATCTCCAGGGGATACAGGAACTTGAAGTCGTTTTCGTCATTGCAGGCCTCTACAACCGCGTCGGCCAGCTCCAGGGCGCCATCGCCGCCATCAGCCCAGTGGGTAGATACGGCGCAGCGAGCGCCGGCATCCTCTGCCGCCTTTCTTACCATGGCGATCTCAGCCTTAGTGTCAGTGTGGAAGCAATTGACGCACACCACGGGGTTGATACCGGAAGCCCTGATTGTGTTTATGTGGTGCACCATGTTGGGCAGGCCCTTCTCTAGCAGGCCCAGGTCCTCTTTGGTGTAGGCAGCCGACAGGGCGACGCCGGGTATTACCTTTGGCCCACCGCCGTGCATCTTGAGCGCGCGGATAGTGGTGGTGAGCACCGAGACGTGAGGGGTAAGGCCACTCAAGCGGCACTTGACATTCCAGAACTTCTCGAACCCTATGTCCGCAGCGAATCCGCTCTCGGTAACATGGTAGTCAAACATCTTCAGCCCAATGCGGTCGCCGATGATCGACGACTGACCCACAGCGATGTTGGCAAATGGACCAGCGTGCACCATGCAGGGCTGGTACTCCACAGAGCAGCACAGAGTGGGGTTAATGGTGTTGCGCATCCAGGCAGTCATGGCGCCGCCCACCTCCAGATCGCCCGTGGTGACCGGGTTGCCACTCTTGTCGAAGGCAACAGTAATTTTGTCCATCCTCTCCCGCAGGTCCGCCAAGTCCCTGACAATGGATAGCATAGCCATTAGCTCGGAACTGACGGCGATGGCGAACTTGGACTGCATCATAAAGCCGTCCATGCGCCCGCCGAGGCCGATTACGATATTCCTCAAGCTCTGGGCGCAGAAGTCCATTATCCAGCCCATCTCCACCTTGGTGGGGTCAATGTCGAGGCGGCGCATTTTGCTGAGTCGCGCCAACTGCTCATCGTTGTAGTTGCGCTCGTGCTGCATCCTGGCAGTGAGGGCGATCATGGCCAGGTTGTGCGCGTTCATGATGTCGTTGATATCGCCGGTAAGCCCCATTGAGAATTCGGTCATGGGAATGAGCAGCGCATTGCCACCGCCGGCAGCGGTCCCCTTGACGTTCATGGTGGGGCCGCCCGAAGGCTGGCGGAGGCAGCCACCCGCATTCAGGCCACGTTTGCCCAGCCCTTCCATCAGACCTAATGATGTCGTGCTTTTCCCTTCGCCCAGCGGCGTGGGGGTAATGGCGGTCACCTCGATATACTTACCGTCAGGCTTGCCCTTAAGGCGCTCGATAATCTTCAGGAAATCGAGCTTGGGGGTTCTACCGTAGGGAATGACCTCGTCCTTCTCCAGTCCCAGCCTTTCCCGCCATACCTCGGTGGTTGGCATGTTTACCTCGGCTGCTTCGGCAATCTGCCAATCCTTCATTTTTGTAGCGTCGTATGCCACAGAAGACCTCCTTTATCTGGCAATTAGAGGATATTCTTAAGCTTTTCCTCTAATTGTGAACTTGGTATAGCTGAATCCAAGGTCATGCTACTTGGAACGAGTGGCACGTCGCTCGGCAGCTATCACAGTATTGACCATCAACATGGTTATCGTCATCGGCCCCACACCACCCGGAACCGGGGTAATAGCGCTTGCCTTCTCCTTGACCGCCTCGAAATCCACGTCTCCCTTCAGGATCGCAACCATCCTGCTGGGGTCTTTTGCGCTGGGCTTCTCACCGACCCTGTTAACGCCAACGTCGATCACTACCGCGCCTTCCTTGACCATATCCGCTTTGATAACCTCAGGAGCCCCCATGGCGGCGACCAAGATATCCGCCTGCCGGGTGATTTCAGCCATATTCTTCGTTCCCGTATGGACGACTGTAACAGTGGCGTTGGCGTGCTTTTTCTTCTGGACCAGCATCGCCATCAGAGGCTTGCCCACGATGTTGCTGCGGCCGCAGATCACCACATGCTTGCCCTCCGGGCTGTTGCCGCTGCGCACCATCAACTCCACCGCGCCGTGAGGGGTGCAGGGCATGAAATAAGGATCGCCGATGAGCATCTTGCCCACATTGATCGGGTGGAATCCATCGACATCTTTGGCGGGGTCGATGAGATTGAGAACCTTGTCCGCCTCTATATGCTTGGGCAGTGGGAGTTGAACCAGGATGCCATCGACGTGCTCTGCCTTGTTCATCTCCTCCACTTTGACCAATAGCTCTCCTTCAGTGGCGGCATCAGGAAGCACATAGGTTTCAGACCATATCCCGATCTCCTCGCACGCCTGTTCTTTGCCCTTGACATAGGAAACGGAAGCGGGGTCATCACCAACGCGGATCATGACCAGTCCCGGAGTTATGCCATCCGCCTTTAGCTTGCCTACCTTCTCCTTCAGTTCGGCCCGAATCTCCTTTGCCACCTCGGTTCCTGAGATTATCTTTGCAGCCATTTCGTCCGGCCTCCTTTAGTGATGTCTTATCCTCAGCAATTTGTTGGCACACAGCCAAGCATTGGGCACGCACATACGAAGCCTGTCAAGGGAATTCGCTGGTAGAGTGAGCTGTCTCGCGGTGTCGGGGTTGAGTTC
>QIGA01000067.1 GCA_003229915.1 Chloroflexota bacterium | reverse complement strand
GCGAAACGGAGGCCAAGCAGCTTTCTTTTGGCTGCCTCCTCCAGAAATTCCCTGGGATACTTCACCTTATCGGCATCCAGGTCGAGTATCAACTGCCGGGGTATGGCTTTGACGAACTCCCTCATCTCATTTCGCAGGCCCCTCTGGGTCTCATTCATCATCGCTTCAATCATCTCCATTTCCTCCCTTCTACTTATGCCAAGGTGGACTAATTATAATCATGTCTTTGCGGGGCGCAAGGGGTTACCAGCCGTCTTTAGCTTGTCCCGTCGTAATGCGTGCCTTCTCATTTCGGGTGTCAAGACTCTTTAGAAATGACCTCTCACCTCAGCCCGATTAGATTAACCGCAGATCAGGTACAACGAGACTCCTTTCAACTTTTCTACACCCAAATCGTCCCCTCCAGAGGCCCTTCAAGAACCTCGGTTGAAAATAATTGACTTTTGTACGACACACCTCAAAGGATGCAAAGCTGACGACACCCTCTGCATGCTCATTTCGCAGCCTTTCTTCGGTAAGCCTCCGGAAAAAGGGGGGAAAGATAAAGATATGTAAAGTACGATTTCTTGACAGGTACCATAGTACCTTTTAGGATGTTCGTGCTAGAAATTATAGGCACACTGTTACTCGCTTCCATCATTCTCAGTGCAAACGGAGTTCAGAGTAAGGAAAGTGAGAGCAATCTGCAGGTTATTGGTCGCGTCGCTGACACTGGCAACGCTGATAGCACTGTTTATTCCTGGGATATCGGCGGCTGCTACTACTCGCTATGTGAGTCCCGGTGATGATATCCAAGCGGTAATCGATAGCGCCACCCCTGGAGATACTATCCAGTTCGCCCTCGGCACCTACTCGCTGCCAGCGACATTGAATGTCAACAAAACCCTCACGCTGACGTCAGCTAACCCGTATTCGTCTACAAAACCCCTCCTTAATGGAGGCGGCACCTTAGCTCGAATCATCTACATTGACGCAGACAATGTCATCATCGAAGGATTGGAGGTTGCCTACGGAACAGGTGACCTGATTCGTCAGTCAAACCCCCATTCTGGGACAATCGTTAGACTCAACACAGTCCACCACTCCACCGGCGATGAGGGAATCCAGCTAGCCCAAGTTACCAATGGCGTTATTAGTTGCAACCTCGTGTACAACATCGCTCAAGACGGGATAGCGGTTTCCACGAATAGCGTGAACACCGCGATTCGTGACAACGAGATCTACGACAGTCGAAGTGAAAATGGCGCCATTTTTGTATACGACTCCTATTCGATAACCATCAGGGGCAACTATATCCACGACACCACAGCAGCCAACGGCATCAAAATGGACGACAGCTATAGCGGGACTTTCGATATTCTTTATAACCTCATAGTGAATAACTCCTGGCAAGGCGGAAAGCGAAACTATGATGAGGCCGATGGCAACACTATAAACATCTACAGACCACGAGGGGGCACCTACAACATAGAGCATAATACACTCGACAACAACACCGGGGTGGATGGCGGTGGTGCTCCAACAGGCCACGGTATCTATTTGAACGACGGCCGTGCCGTTGGCTCAAGCTTCGTGACAAACGTCAGAGATAACATCATTACCAACCATAACGGCTACGGAATTCGTACCTATTATTGGGCAAATGGGGCGGCCGTCACCTATAGCTATAACGACATCTGGAACAACGCGCAGGGCACTACTGACGGCAATCCCATAGACGGAGGCAATAACATCTCAGCGGACCCGCTCTTCAATGCCGATCGTACGCTGGGACCTGGCAGCCCCGCTATTGGAACCGCCAGCGATGGCAACGATATGGGAGTCCTCTTTAATCTCTTTAACGGGTGTGCATTACCACCACCTCTCCCAATGTCTGTCCCGGTTTTCCCAAACATATACATTGGGATTGGGGCGGCTTTCGGAGCGGCTATTGGAGCTTACGTAATCCAAAAACGGCTAGTGCCCCAATGGTAAAGTAACCCTCCAAAGACTCCTAATTCCATACCTACGCCACCAAGGCAGTCGAATACTTCCGCTTTGTTGCTCTTCATTTTCCTGCCTATCTCTGGCACGAGTGGATAGTCCTTGACCAACTGGGTATAATCATAAACCAAACCTCCCCGGAAGCTGATGTACCATTCGCAGCTACCCGTCCCCCGTTGCTGGGTTCTAAGTCTGCTGAAGCATGCCCCATAATCCACAAAGGAGAGGAGGATAAACCGTGAGCCGATTAGAGGACGAAGCGCTTATGAACTAGCGTATTGTCTCGCAGATATCTGTACATATGGTTCTGAGTTCCGTTCACGCTGAGCCTGTCGAAGCATGACCCCGTTCCCCTTCGACAAGTTGAGGGAGAACGGGGCACTGATCTCTGCAAACATCAGAGTCCAGCATCGTAGGGTGGGTGAAATGAAATGGAACCCACCACCCCAAATAAACAACCGGACGGTTAGCCGTTCGTGGTGAGCCAGTCGAACCATGATTGGCCCTTCGACAAGCCTGTCCTGAGTTTATCGAAGGGCTCAGGACGAACAGAAGGACGAGGTAGCAGGTTGGGTTGTGTTGCGCTGCACCCACCCTTGTATCTTTATCACAGGCAGTTAGTATGGATGAGAGCTAGGAGGGCGTGATAGACTGTACCCACCCTGGTCTTGAAAGACCGTAGCGTTGCCACTCCTGTGGCAACGAATCCTCGTCGTGACAGGGGTCACGACGTTACCGAGGGTTCTAAATAAGCGTGAATATAGAAGGCAGGTTGGCGGATTGTTTCACCACCGCACCTACCCTACCGCCAGGCACAGTTGGAGCAGATGCTCCAACCTACCCCTAGTTCTCAGACAGGCTCCGGGTTGACAGCCTGGGCTTGGCTAACTATCATCTGGCCATCAATTCTCTCAATCAGGGGAGCGCATTATGGCAAATGGTATCCTTGAGCAACTGAAGAACGGTTTGCTGGAGCTTGACCGGGATTCCACGGTCGAAGCCGCTAATTCAATAATCAGGGGCGACATTTCCGTAAGCGTCAAAGAGGCTGTCGATGCGGTTTCCGATGCCCTGCAGATTGTCGGGAAAAGATTTCAAGATGGGGACTGGTTTCTGGCTGAGCTGGTATACTCAGGCGAAATAGCCAAAGAAGTGATGAATCTGCTATCGCCGTTGCTGGAGGCCGGGGCAACGGAATCTGCAGGAACCGTCGCGGTCGGCACTGTGGCGGGTGATTTGCACGACCTTGGCAAAAACATCTTCATAAACTATGCGAAGAGCGCAGGCTTCAATATGATCGATCTCGGTATCGATGTACCTACTCAGAAATTCATTGATGCCGTCAGGGAGCATAAACCGCTCGCCCTGGGAATGTCCTGCCTCCTGACCTCCACGGACCCGGAAATTGGGAAGGTCATCGAAGAGCTGGGGAGGCAGAACCTCAGGGACAAGGTCAAAGTCATCATAGGTGGAGCGGCGCTGACAGAGCAATTTGCACAAGCCGCCGGGGCGGATGCATTCGCACCCGATGCCGTTACGGGCACTGACATCATCAAGCAATGGAGCGTCGCATGATGGATTTCAGGCAACGCATTCTAACCACCCTGAATCACGAGGAGCCGGACCGGGTTCCGGTGATGGGTCTGATCGCGGAGCCGGCCACCAGTGATCGGATACTGGGCAAACCGCCTGCTGACGTCGTCAGCATGTTGAGGAACCCCGAATTAAAGGGTGAAATCAGGGATATTATGAACTCGACCTGGAGCGATATACTATACGGCAATTTCTCGGATGCCCTGGAAGCCGCGATCAAGCTGGGCTTTGACGCGAACTGGACGATATACACGCTCATGCAAGTAGTCGAAGACCCTGAGTTCCAGCTCGGGTTGGCCCTCCACGATATATGGGGGCGTGTATGGGAAATGAGAACGGATGCCGACGGCAACATAGTTGTGAACTATATTCGCGGGCTTTGTCCGACCGAAGAAGACTGGCATGCCTGGGTCGAAAGAAACAGGCCCCGTTTCGACGAACTCATAAAGAATGCCGCCGATCATCACACGAAGCTGGCGGATAACTACAGTGACAGGATTCTCCCCATCGGGTACACCAGCACGGGGATATTCGAGAGCAGTTGGCAGTCGATGGGGTTCGTGAACTTCATCAAGTTCGTCTATCAGAAGCCCGATTTCGTGAGAAAGGTTATCGATTTCCAAACCGATCTCTATATGAAGTACCTGGATGCGATAATGAAATCCGAGGTTGACGTGGTGCTGGGAGGAGATGATTTGGGTCAGAAAACGGGGCCGATGATGCGTCCCGACCTCATTGAAAAACTATATGGAGATAGCTACAGGCGAATCTCCGAGCTGGTGCATAAGCAGAACAAGAAATTGATCTGGCACTCCTGCGGCAACATCTACGCACTGCTCGATAAGTTCGTCGAGTGGGGCTTTGATGGCATAATAACGATGGAACCCACAGCGGGTATGGAACTGGGGAAGGTGAGAGAGCAGGTAGGACACAAGCTGGTCTTGATCGGCAACCTGGACGTTTCCTATCTCCTGGTAAGAGGAACGCAACAGGAAGTAGAAGATGCCGTCAAGAAGGCAATAAGGGATGCCGCCAAGGGCGGTGGCTACATCCTGTCGGCGTCTCATTCCCATTCGCGTGTGGACCCGACCCGACTTGAATGGATGATCGAAGCAGCACATAAATACGGCAAGTACCCGATCAGTGTTTGAGATTCGTCCGCATTCAGATGGGCTGCGCGGAGGTTTGTTCAGTGTCTACAGCCTAGCGCACGCTAAGACAGAAGCAGGGCGATGTCAGATATAACGCGGCAACAGGTGGAGGCCAGACAGGCGATAACGTCAAGATAAGGAATTGCCGCCACCATTTCTAAGGAGCATCGTAGGGTGGGTGAAATGGAATGGAACCCACCACCCAAATGCACAACTGAACGGTGGGTTTCGCTACGCTGCACCCACCTTACTCACTAGAATAGCTGATGGCCGGATGCCTCCCTGTAGCGTCGTGACAGGAGTCACGACGAGGATTCGTTGCCACAGGAGTGGCAACGCTACGTATGCTGAAGGTCTCGCCATGATTAGTCGGCAGGCAACATCCGAATAATGGTCTGCCTTCAGGCTCTTATTCACGGATTATGCCTCTTGACACATATTATGGACAGGCGCTAACGTAAAGACAGGGAATTGCCGCCACCATTTCTAAGGAGTAAAGCGGATATGCCTACACTCTTCCTGACCAGAAATGATGTCCGAGGCTTGCTGAATATGGCAGATGTCATAGAGGCAGTGGAACAAGCCTTCAGGGACTGGGCAATGGGAAAGGCGAGCATGCCAGCCAAGGCATACCTTCTTCTGGACAAGGGAGACCTTCGGGCTATGCCCGCAGCCCTCGCGGGTTCTGCCGGGATGAAATGGGCCAGCGTCCATCCTCAGAACTGCTCACTGGGCTTGCCCACGGTCATGGCTATGCTCATCTATAACGATCCAGAGACAGGGTATCCCCTGGCAGTGATGGATGCCACAGAGATAACAGCCTATCGCACGGGAGCTACCGCCGCCATCGCATCCAAGTACTTAGCGCGAAAGGACTCAGACACCCTGGGTATCGTCGGTGCCGGCAGTCAGGCCTATACACAGGTGACAGCGCACCTGGAGCTCTTCGACCTCAGCTCGGTCAGGGTGTACGATTGCTCCCAAGCCGCTGTTGACAAGCTCATCCATAACTTGCCTGAGTCCCCGCTGCAGGCGTGCACCCTGGAGGAGGCGGTGGCCTCGGACATAGTGTGCACCCTCACCCCTGCAAGAGAGCCTTTTGTGAAGAGGGAATGGGTCACCCCCGGCGCTCACATCAACGCCGTCGGCGCCGATGCGGAGGGGAAGCAGGAGTTGGAACCATCCATATTGAGAGAGGCGATCGTGGTGGTCGATGACCTGCGGCAAGCGAGCGCCGCTGGAGAGATCAATGTTCCGCTGAAAAAGGGGCTCTTCCGCACTGAAGAGGTTCGCGCAACCCTGGGCGAGATCATCGCCGGGCAGAAACAGGGCAGAACGGATGAAAAGGCGGTTACTGTCTTCGATTCCACCGGAGTAGCTATCGAGGACATAGCCGTCGCCGATATCGTCTACAAACAGGCGAAACAAAGGGGTGGCTACCTCTCCCTGGACTTCGTGGAAGGGTAAATGTGAATAGGAGGACGGGTATAATGAAAGCTGTTGGTATTGTGGGCAGTCCCAGGGTGAACGGCAACACGGAGATCATCACCGCACACACCCTGCGGGCGATAGAGGAGGAAGGGATAGAGATAGAGCTTATACGGTTGGCCGGCCGGGACATACGACCATGTAACGCCTGCATGGCCTGCAAGAAAGAGGAGACGTGTCCCATAGAGGACGACCTGTTCCCGATATACACAAAAATGAAGGAGGCTGACGCCATCATACTGGCGTCGCCCGTCTATTATGGCTCCGCAACAGCCTTGTTAAAGGCCCTGATGGAGAGAACCGGCTACATTGCCCACAATAACGGCAGGCCGTTTGACAGGAAAGTGGGTGGGCCCCTGGCGGTTGCGCGCCACGCCGGTCAGAACTTCACCATCGCCCAACTCACCTTCTGGTTTCAGGTAATGGGATGCTTCACGCCCGGCTCCACGTACTGGAATGTCTCCTTCGGTCGGGAGAAAGGCGAGGTGGAGAAGGATGAGGAAGGACTGAGAGCAGCCTGGAATTTCGGCAAGAATGTTGCGTTCTTAGTGAAGAAGCTGGGTACCTAGCGAGCCTGTCTGATAATTATGGGTGGGTTGGAGCATCTGCTCTAGGCTACCCCTGTTTCGCTAAGTTTTCGGACACTCTCCCAGCGAGCTGCCGACAAGATGGTGAAGGCAACTAATGATCGCCTTAATCAGAAGAACCGGGGGAAGCATCAGGTATGGTTTTGTCAAACCGGTGATTCTGTTCGACCAGCCAGTCCATGGTCTTCTTGGCATGACGGTTGTTCTCGATAAACTCCTGGCACCGCGCAACGAACTCCGCGAACACCTCGGAATCGGCGAAGTCAATCATACCTTCAGCGGTGCCTTGCGGAACCACGTGGATGTGTCCGCTCTCTAACTCATAAATATCCACATTAAAATTCATGGGGCTCCTTTGCCCGATTTGTGTAATATGAGACCAAAGCCTCCGATGCGATCATGATACTCGATATATGATTATACTCGACGAATATTACAATGTCCTCAAGAAACCATTACGAAATCATTACAAATCGTCGCAAGGCGCGGCATCTAATAGGATAATCCGGCGGCCAGCTCAGCATCATGCTCCTTGAGCCATTTCCTGTGCTCGCGCCATCGAGGACAGTGTTCAGCGACCAGCTTCCAGAATCTCTTGCTGTGATTCATCTCTTTCAGATGAGCAATCTCGTGGATGGCGACGTAGTCAATGACCGGCTCTGGCGCCATCATCAGCTTCCAGTTGAAGCTCAGGCTGCCTTTCTGCGAGCAGCTACCCCAACGGGTCCTCTGCCCCCTTATGGTAAGCCGCTTGTAGGCGACACCAAATCGAGCGCTCAGCTCGTCCACCCTCTCCTTGAGCAGCTTCGCGGCCTGCATCCTGTACCACTGCTCCAGCGCTACGCTCAATCCCCTGCTTGCAGACCCGAGGCTCACCATCAGCCTGCCCCCCTCCAAGCTTACGCTATCAGACTTGCTGCTGTTTCGCCGCACCGCCAACTCTAGGCCCCGTCCGAGGTAGTGAACAGTATCACCGCTTTTCAGCCTCATTCCGGTAGAGGGCGGCTGAGCCTCACGACATCCTGCAAGATTGCTCAGGATCCAGCTCCATTTCGCCCTCAGAAGGTCGGGCAGCCATCCCAGATCGTAAGACCTTGGAACCACCACCGTAAGACCCGATTCCCATTTCATTTCAAGCCGGACATATTTCGCCCTGGGGCTGCGCTTGACGGTGTACGAAATGGTTTGGCCGCTTAAGGTGATCCTGCGCTTACCTACGATGGTCAGCCGGGGACGTGGTTTGCGAAACACATCCACAGTTTACCGTTCAACGCATTCGGTGTCCAACCCATGCAGATTGACTTGATGTCGCCCCACTGATAGGCTTAGCCCGGAGAGAAAGCACAAGCCGCACGCCTCTATTGAGCCAGGGCT
>QIGA01000077.1 GCA_003229915.1 Chloroflexota bacterium | reverse complement strand
CTGAGACGTCGGGCCATACTCCACCAGCACCCCAGCCCTATCCTCTTCCATCATGAAGAAGGCAGTCATATCGGATACCCGTGCTGCCTGCTGCATGTTGTGGGTAACAGTGACGATCGTGTAGTGCTCAGCTAAATTTCTCATCAGGTCCTCTATTTTGAGTGTGGCGATCGGATCCAGTGCACTGCAGGGTTCATCCAGCAGGATCACTTCCGGTTCCACCGCCAGCACTCGGGCGATACATAGCCGCTGCTGTTGCCCTCCGGATAGGGCAACAGCAGACTGACTCAGCTTGTCCTTGACCTCGTCCCAGAGCGCTGCCTGGAGAAGGCTCCTTTTGACAATAGCCTCAAGTTCGCTCCGGTTTCTCTTGCCATGTCTTCGGGGGCCAAAAGCCACGTTGTCAAACACCGACATGGGAAAGGGGTTGGGCTTCTGGAACACCATGCCCACCCTTTTTCTGAGTTCCACGGCATCAATGGATCTATTGTAGATAGATACACCATCAAGACTTACAAGGCCTTCAAGTTTAGCTCCCGCGATAAGGTCGTTCATTCTGTTGAACAGTCGAAGGAAAGACGATTTGCCGCACCCCGAAGGTCCAATTACCGCCGTAATGGCGCGCTCAGGAATATCCAGAGTGATGTGCCTCAACGCCTGAAAGTCACCATAGAAGAGATTCACCATTGCTATCTTGAGTTTTGTGCTATGGTGCCCGTGTTTCTCGACTTTCGGCAGTGTGTGATAGGTGTGCATCAGCCATACCTCCCTCGGTGCGCTCGCATCCTGGCGATGGTAGCCAGGACGTTAAAGAATAGAACTACTAGTAGAAGGACCAAGGCAATGCCCCATATTGTAGACTTGGGCATGCCGGGGACATGGGCTGCCGCTGTGTATAGCTGATAGGGTAGAGCCATAAACTGGTCGAAAGGAGATTGTGGCAAACCGGGTACGATGAAGGCAGCGCCCACCACCAATATTGGAGCCGTCTCGCCGGCGGCACGGCTCATCGCCAGGATAGCACCAGTAATTATCCCCGGTAGTGCCTGGGGCAAAACTATATGCCTTACCGTCTGCCATTTCGTCGCCCCGATGGCGAGACTTCCTTCCCTAAGCTCCCTAGGAACCGCCAGCATTGCTTCTCTTGATGTGGTAACGGTCATCGCCAGTGCCTGACTGGCCAGGGTGAGGCTTGCCGCTAAAAGCGACAGGCCAAGGTTCAATGTTAGAACAAATACACCGAGGCCGAAAAGGCCGTAGACAATGCTGGGCACACCGGCCAGATTCATAATGGCCAGATTGATGAGCCGGGTCAGCCAGTTGTCACGCGCATACTCTGTCAGGTAGATCCCGGCCAGTACCCCTATCGGTAGCGAGAACAGAATAGTGCCTATCATGAGATAGAGAGTGCCAATAATTGCAGGGAAGATGCCGCCAGCCTTTCCTGCCTGAGATGGTGATTGACTCAAGAACTCCCAGCTAATGGCACTGGCACCGTTGATGATTATCTGAAGGATGATAAACAGAACAGGTGCTACTACGATAATTGCTGCCAGAAGAAGCACTCCAAAGGCGATGCGCTGTGATAGCTGGCGCCGCAGCTTTCTTTCGGTTCTCATTTATTAGCTACCTCGCAAACTTCCGCTTCTGACGTGCGAGCACCCTATCGGCAATCAGGTTGACTGCCAGGGTCATGACGAAAAGAATTAGCCCAATAGCAAATAGCGCTTGATACTGCAGCCCGCCACGAACAGCGTTGCCTATCCCGGAGGCAATGGCAGCCGTCATCGACATCATGGGCTCAGTTGGCGAATGGGGTACTGCCAGGGCACCACCGGCAATCATGAGCACAGTCATGGTCTCACCTATGGCGCGTCCTACTCCAAGCATGACAGCGGCAGCGATTCCAGAGATGGCTGCTGGAATGCAGACATGCCTGATTGTTTCCCACTTGGTCGCACCCAAGGCATAGGACGCCTCTCTGAACTCATCGGGAACGGCGCGGAGTGCATCCTCTGAGACGCTAACGATGATAGGCAGGCTCATTAAAGACAGCATAATCCCGGCAGTAAGACCCGTAAGCCCTGTGGGCAGATTAAAAAGGCTCTGAACAAGCGGTGATAGAAGCATAAGCCCGATAAGCCCCATCATCACTGAGGGAATACCTGCCAGCATCTCGATAATGGGTTTCACTGTTTCCCGCACCTTGGCAGGTGCTAATTCGGCCAGGTAGGCTGCACAGCCAATGCCAACCGGTACAGCGATAGCTGTAGCTACCGCTGTGATCATGAGCGTAGATATGAAGAAGGGCATTATACCAAATGTGGGTGGATCAGAAACGGGATACCACTTAGTGCCGAAGAAGAATTCCCAAGGAGGAGTATGGAAGAATATGGGCAGGCCCTCTTTCAGTAGGAGTGTAACGATGCCCAGAAGGACGACAATGGCTAGAAGGCCGGCGAGCAGTATCCAGCCCTCAATAAACTTTTCGCCTAAACGCCACCGCCGCCTAAGGCTCTTCTCGAGATCTTCGGCGATGGTGGCGGAAACACTCCCCTTCATGATAGTAGCAATACTTCCTTCCAACCCATTTGTCCCTCAAGTGGGCATCTACTTCTTATCTTTCTACTTCAGTGGCACGTATCCTACCTCGGTCACTTTCTGCTGGCCTTCTGCTGACAGGGAGTAGTCAATAAAGGCCTTGATGACGCCATTGGGTTCCCCGTCCGTATAGTACAAGAGCGGGCGCGCAACGGGATATGTTCCGTCCAGGGCCGTCTCAACACTGGGCAGAACAGCCTCATCTTTAGCTGTCTTCTTGATCCCCAAGGGCTTCACCGCCTCGGTGACATAACCTAGGCCGGGATAGAAGATCGCGTTGGGATTCCTGGCCACCTCCGATGCCCCTTCCTGGGTAGAGGGCAGAAGCAACACTTTGGAACCATACTCAAGGCTCTTGTCCTCAGTTGGAAGTCCCTTCATTTGCACTATATGCTCCTTGAAGAAGACATGGGTTCCTGAGTTTGTATCACGGGAGAGAGCCACTATTGGAGCATCATTTCCCCCAACATCTTTCCAGTTGGTTATCCGGTTAGTGTAGATGGCTGAAAGCTGAGCTATTGTCAGTTCAGAGACTGGGTTATCCGGGTGCACTACCACTGAGAGGGCGTCAGTCGCTACTTGAATTTCATAAGGGTATACTCCGTTTGCTTCAGCCTGCTCTATCTCCTTTGCTTTCATCTTTCGTGAAGCCTGGCCGATGTCAGTTGTGCCATCAATGAGAGCGGCGATGCCGACCCCAGAGCCGGGGCCACTAACGGAGATTCGCGCCCCTGGGTGCATCTTCATGAACTCTTCGGCCCACACTGATGTCAAAGGGGTCACCGTATTGGATCCGATAATCTTGATGGAGCCTGACAGTTCGTCGCCGTTGGTGCCAGAGGTACCTCCACTGCAACCGGCTAGGGTAATGGCTGCCGCCAGCAAATACGCCAGGGATAATACCAACCACTTTCGCTTTAGTCTACTGTGCACTTTTTCTCCTCCTTCGATAAGTTATGGAAGATCAAGGCTCGATCGGGTTTTTACACACGCCACCTCCTCTACAGTTTCATATCCTCAATCAGCTTCTTCACTTTGAGCTCGATCTCTACCCTGATCGCCTCCACCTTCTCAATAGGCTGTCCCTCCGGGTCCTCCAGTCCCCAGACCTCAGTAGGAACGAAGGTGGCAAGGCAAACGCCTTCCACACCACAGCCCATAATGATGACTTTCTCAGCGTCATCCAGCATCTCGAGGGTCAGCACCTTTGAGCGCTGGGCGCTGATGTCTATTCCTATCTCCATCATGGCCTCGACTACATTGCGGTCCGTGTGACCCGCCGGTTGGGTTCCAGCAGAGTGGGCTTTGGCTCTTCCTGCAGCATGATGGTTGAATAGTGCCTCGGCCATCTGGCTGCGGCCCGAATTATGAACACATCCAAACAGGACTTTTCTCATAGTGATGGTGGTACAAACAAAGCCTTAAACAAACCTTTCATCCTGCCTTGAAGATAACAGGTAATGTTTAAGGTCTGTTTAAGGCTTTGTTAAGAAAAGGTTAAGTTATGTCGGGGGCTTGATTAAAGATTGGGAGCCAACGGGAGGGTGAAACTGAAGGTAGCGCCTTTTCCCTCAACGCTATCCGCCCAAATCTCACCACTGTGGGCTTCGATGATATGCTTGGCGATTGCCAGACCCAAGCCGGTGCCGCTACCACTGCGGGCCTTATCCGCCTTGTAGAAACGCTCGAATATGCGGGGCAAATCGTCGGCGGGAATGCCAACGCCGGTATCAGCCACTGAGATTCGGAGCTTGTCCCCATCTGCCTCGGCGGAGATGTTGATTCTGCCTCCTGTGTTGGTAAACTTGATGGCGTTGTGAATCAGGTTGACCAGGACCTGTTCCACCCTATCCCGATCCCCGAGGGCCTGAGGTATGTGCGGGGGAATGTTTATATCTAGGTTGAGACCTGCTCTGTCAGCCTGTGCTTTGAGCCTCCGCGCAGCCTTATCAATTGCTTCGGCTATATCTAAAGGCTCCATCTGGATAGAGGATTTACCGCTTTCGATGCGAGACAACTCCCCCAACTCCTGCACCATTTGAGTCAATCTATCCACTTCGGTATTTATCTTGCTCAGGAAATCCTTCGCCACAGAGGGATCATCAATAGCCCCCTCCTGAAGGGTCTCGGCGAGGGCCTTGACCGAAGCTACAGGTGTGCGTAGTTCGTGCGAGATATTGGATACAAAGTCTTGGCGTATCGTCTCCAGCCGCCGGAGTTCGGTGAGGTCCCGGAGAAGCAACAGGCAACCGGAACCCTCTTCGAGGGGCGTGGCCACCACCCCCAGAAACTGTTTTTCAGGATTGATCTCGACTGTCCCAGTTTGCTGTTCCCTTGCCCTGAGGCAACGCTGAAGTATCTCATCCATCTTGTAGTCACGCACTGCTTCGACAAAGGTGCGCCCCACCGACTTGTCTCTAGAAATCTTGAGTATTGTCTCCGCTGCCCGGTTCATTAAAGTTATTCGACTGTCTCCATCGATAACCAGAATACCATCGCCCATGTGAGACAGGGTAACTGCCATCCTGTCTCGCTCGGTGGTGATAAGGGCTACCATCTCTTTGATCCTGGCAGCCATCAAGTTGAATGCCCTGGCAAGCTCACCAACCTCATCTCTTGAGGTTATATCGATTTCATGGTCAAGATCGCCTTCAGCCATCAGCTTGGACACTTGGGTCAGTTTCTTAATCGGACCAGTAGTGATTTTCGATATTTGTAGTGCCGCTAATATGGCAATAAAAGCAGCGATCAGGCCTCCCCAAACTATAGTTCTGTTAACATGCCCAACAGACTCATTTATCTCAGTCAAAGGGAGGGACACTCGGGCCGTTCCCACTATCTCTCCATCTTCCGTTAGAGGGACAGCGACATACATCATGTCATAACCCAAAGTAGTGCTGTAACGGATGCTGCTGCCCTTTCCCTGTGAAAGGGCTTCCACCACCTCTGGCCTATCAGCGTGATTCTCCATTGAAGCCGGGTTCTTCTCTGAGTCACCCAGCACTACACCATCCTTGGCGATGATAGTGACCCGCGCATTGATCTCTTCTCCCAACATTTTGGCCAGGGCATCGATGGCTTCCACCTGCCCACCGGCAAGATATGACGTACTGCTGTCTCCGATCAGACGTGCCTGGTTGGTAAGCTGTACCCTCAAGTTGTCAAGATAGCTTTGCTCGAAAAAGTGCGACAGGTAGAGGCTGAGCCCAATGAAGCATACCAAGATAAGTGCGACAAAGGCTGTAGCTATCCGCCACCTTATACTGCGAAACATCCCTATTCCTCAAACTTGTAGCCCACCCCTCGTACTGTCAGAAGCCGCTTGGGATGTGCCGCATCGACCTCGACCTTCTGTCTCAGCCACCTGATGTGGACATCTACAGTACGGGTATCACCCGCATAGTCATAACCCCAGACTTTCTCCAGAAGGCGATCGCGGCTGAATACCCGCCCCCTGTTCCCCACCAAGAAAGCAAGCAGGTCGAACTCTTTGGGACTTACGTCGAGGATAGAACTGCCAAGGGAGACTCGGTGGTGAGCAAGATCGACCTCAAGATCGCCAACCTTGATTGCTGAAGGGGAAGGCTCCCCACTGAGAGAACTTGCATCCTGCTTCAACATCTCCGTGCGGCGCAGCATTGCCCTAACGCGAGCCAGGAGCTCCCTCGTGCTGAAGGGCTTGGTCACATAGTCATCAGCCCCTATCTCTAGGCCAACCACCTTGTCGATTTCCTCTGTCTTGGCAGTGAGCATGATAATAGGCACTCTCATTTCCTTGCGAAGGATGCGGCAAACGTCAAGTCCATCGAGCTTAGGAAGCATAATATCGAGGACAATCAGCTCTGGTTTCTCACTGCGGGCAGCCTCTAGAGCGTGGACGCCGTCAACAGCGGTGGCCACATCATAGCCCTCTTTAGAGAAATTGTACCTAAGGACACTGAGCAAGGCTTGGTCATCCTCAACGATAAGGACCTTGCTTCCGGTCATTCTCATCCTCCATCGCCAGTATAACATAGCACAATCTGCTCAGCTTGGGCCCTGCGTCGCCGGATTATGCTTTACGCGTATATCATATCTCCATCATGGATTCCCCAAGTTGCCCGCAAAGCACTGCAGTGGCGTTGGTCGAGAATCTTGGTGGTGATTCTTTGCCCACGGAGGAAGCGGGGGCCTTAATCCCAAAGAGGGTTCACTACCAGGCCTGCGGGTGTTTTGGGGTGAAAGTAGGTGGATTTTTGGGGCAGTCTCCTGCCTGCGGCGGCTGAATCGAGGATGCTGGAGACAGGAGCGGAATTGAGGAAGAAGGCCAGTTGGCATTCCCCGGTATCGACCCAGGTCTTCGCCGCCAGCCCGTCGCGGGTGTATTCGAGGTGGCTGGTCTCCTCTTCCAAGGTGCATATTCCCAGCGCCGATTGGAGTACAATCCGCTGCAGTAAGACCACGTCCAGATCCTTCCAGAGCCCTAGCTCCTCCTCTGTCATTAGACTTCGGAGGTCAGCATCTCGGCGCAGCCTCAACAGGCAGAGATTCTGCTCATGCAGCCCGTAGAGGCCCAGGACAGTACCATCTTGCTTGCGCTTCCCGAGAGTGCGCAGCCAGCTCTGGATTGTATCGTCGATGGTGGGCAACGGTGGAAGCAGTTCTTCCACCTCAAAGTGGGGGGATATCTTCTCCTCCAGGTGCGCGATTCTGTGTGATTCCAGCCCTCGCACCAGCCGGTGGGTTGGCAGCATGACGAGCCCGGGGTCCTGCGAGTCCATCAAACTCATCATAACGAAATTGAAGGGCTCGTCTCCAGTGTGAGAGGGATTGGAGCTCCACTGTTCCTTTTGGTAGCGAAGGGCCACCTCGTATCTGTGGTGCCCGTCTGCTATGTAGATGTCCTTGTCGCTGAGGAACATCGACACTCTGTCTATAGCCACTTCATCAGCTACTACCCACATGCGGTATCGCACTCCATTGCTATTTGTTGCGCTCACATCAGGCTCTCTCCTGCTCAATTCACGCAAGTAGACTGACATCTCTCCTTTCTCAGTGCGAATCAGTCCCATGATTGGGCTTAGGTTGGCGCGGCACGATCTCACCAGGTGGAGTCGGTCGACTGCGGGTTCTCTGTAGGTTCTCTCATGGGGGTGAATCTTGCCGCTCTCAAAATCCTCGATCCGCACTCGTGCGATGAGCCCCCAACGGCTTAGCTTAGTGTCTTGGTACGGGAAGCGATGTTCAACGATGTAGAGGGCAGGCTGTTGCTCCCGGATCAGCACTTCCTCTCGCAACCAGTCGTTCAATGTGGCAGCGGCGCGGGTGTATTTGTTGTTGTCGGGAGAATCCCCGGGCTGCTCCTCGCCGAATTCGAGCCTGATAATATTGTAGGGGCTTATGTGATAGTATAGGGAGCGCTCTTCCGGAGAGATTACGTCGTAGGGTGGGGTGATTACTGTTGAGGGGTCGGCTATTAGCTGCAGGTTGTAACGCAAGCCGCAAAATGAGCGAACATCACACATGCAGTATTCTCTCGCTTTAGCCTAACACTCCCCTGAAATGCTGTCAACTTGCCAGAGGTCCCCCGAAATAGCGATTGGCTTTAAAAATCAGAGTTTTGGGTGTCATTGCGAGCGCAGCGAAGCAATCTCAC
>QIGA01000068.1 GCA_003229915.1 Chloroflexota bacterium | reverse complement strand
CGCCTAAATCTTCACCTTGCCGTAGCGTTCCCATTCACTGTAGACACAGCCGCAATACCCCTGGTGATAGAGGCCAAGCTCCCGGGACAGGCGATGGCTCTCACGGAAGCCCGGCCTGAAGTCCTGGTAATGAAACCCCACCCCCCACTCCTTCCCCAGCTCCTCGCCCAGCGCACGAATCAACTCATGATTCTGATAGGGGCTGATCAGCAGGGTTGTGGTGAAAGCATCGAACCCCTTCTGGTAAGCGACCTCAGCGGTCCTCGACAGCCGCATCCGGTAGCAGTCGGGACAGCGGTCGCTCTCGTGACCGACCACAGCTTGGAAGTATTTGAGCATGTCGTAGCCCTCATCGACAATCAAAGGAAGGCTGGTCGCTTGAGCCAAAGCCTGCATTGCCTCCAGACGGCGCTGGTGTTCCCGAAAGGGGTGGACATTGGGATTATACCAGAAGGCGCTGACACCCAGACCCTGCTCCTGCAAAGACCTCACTGCATAGGTAGAGCAGGGTCCGCAGCAGGCATGGAGGAGAACTGAAGTCATTTGCGCCCTGTCAACTGCCGCCTTGTCCTTCATGTGGTTTGCACGTAACTCCTCTCCCTTGATGGGAGAGGTCGGAGCCTGCCCTGAGCTTGTCGAAGGATGAGGGTGAATCCCCCTCCCCTCAACCCCTTCCCACCCAGGGAGGGGAGATTACAACGAAGCCCCTGCACAACAGGGAGACACCAGTGGGAGAGCCATTTGAATTTGCACTCACGAACAAAAGCGGCACTCACCTACCACAGACCGGGTTGATCCGGCCGACCCTTGGCATAGTCAAGCCCCAGGTGTTCATAGGCGAAGCGGGTAGCTACCCTGCCTCGCGGGGTCCGCTCCAGAAAGCTCAACTGCAGCAGATAGGGCTCATAGACATCCATGACAGTGTCCGCCTCTTCGCTGATAGCGGCAGCGATGGTATCCAGCCCCACCGGCCCACCACCGAACCTATCCACGATTGTGCGCAGAATCTTATGGTCAACCTCATCCAGCCCGACGGAATCCACCTCAAGCCTCGCCAGCGCCTCCAGAGCCACTTCCTTGGTGATAACCCCCTGAGCCATTACCTCGGCATAGTCTCTGACGCGCTTGAGCAGCCGATTGGCCACCCTGGGAGTACCCCGCGCACGCTTGGCGATCTCCTCCAGCCCCTCCTCCTCAGCTTCCAGACCAAGCAGGCGAGCCGATCTTTGCAGAATAATCTTGATGGCATCCTCGCCGTAGAAATCGAGTCTGTATACCGCTCCGAATCTCTCCCGAAGCGGCGGGCTGAGCATTGCGAAGCGCGTGGTCGCCCCGACAAGCGTAAAGCGGGGCAGGTTCAGCCTGAGGCTCCTCGCTCCCGCCCCTTTGCCGATAACGATATCGAGGGCGAAATCCTCCATCACCGGATACAGGACCTCCTCCACCACACGCCCCAGACGATGCACCTCATCGATGAACAGGACATCGCCCTTGCTGAGATTGGTGATGATGGCAGCGAGATCGCCAGGACGTTCTATAGCGGGCCCCGAGGTGATCTTGATGTTCACTCCCATCTCAGCGGCGATGATGCAGGCCAGTGTTGTCTTGCCCAAGCCCGGCGGGCCGTAGAGCAGCGTATGATCCAGAGCCTCATCCCTCCGCCGCGCAGCAGCCATGGCTATGTTGAGGTTGTCCTTGACCTTCTCCTGACCCACAAAATCGCCAAGCTGCCTGGGCCGGAGGCCCTTGTCGAGCACAGAATCCTCTTCCCTGGGTTTGGCCGATACTATACGATCCATCGTCCCCCAAAGGGTAGCGTTACCACTCCTGTGACAACGAATTCTCCATCGTGACAGGAGTCACGATGCTACTACATAGGATGAGTTTTGACCACTTATTTTACCTATTATATCAGATTCACCATGTTACAGCTTCACGTCTTCCCACCAGGCCTCCGCGCCATGGTACCTAAAGGAGATCCTCACCTTCGCGCGGTAGCTGACAATCTTGCCCTCATCGAGCCGCATGTCCAGCTCGGTGATCTCGGCCACTCGCAGGTCCCGCAACGTCTTCGAGGCCTGCAACACTGCGGCCGCCGCAGCCTTCTCCCACGACTCCGTGCTGGTCCCGATCAGCTCGATCACTTTGTATACACTTTCTGTCATGTTCCCCTCCTTTCGCCCGAGCGGACATTCCCAGTCCCCGGGCCCCTTCTACAGACTACGACCCTTCCCCTTCTATAGTTCCCTAACTCAACGTAACACAAGCGGCGAAGGCTCTTGCGTCTCTGTTTACCCGTGACAAGGCCAAAGCCAAGCTCTTCAATAAGTTCGGCCTGCCTCAATCCTAATCATTCGCGAGTTTGCTTATTCCCGTTGGCTTGCATTCCGCAAGAATTATATCAGATTGCGTCCCCTTTGCAGAGGTTATCCAATGGCCAATTTTCCATACAGGATGCCCGCCCGCCAATTGACACCAATCAGCAGATGGGCTACACTTTTTCCGAGTGAAGGAACTCTCATGGTAGAAGGAGCATAGATGGATACCAGCAAGAGCAAGCAGGAATGGCTGGAGAACAAGCTACAACCAGCGATAAAGAAGGCTCCCGAACGCGAGGAGCAGTTTCTCACCACGTCAGGCATTGAGATCGAAGACGTATACACCCCTGACGACCATCAAGCGTTCGATTATAACCAAGCACTGGGCTATCCCGGGGAGTTTCCCTTCACAAGAGGCGTACAGCCGACGATGTACCGGGGAAGGGTATGGACCATGCGCCAGTATTCTGGCTTTGCCTCGGCTGAAGCGACCAACCGTCGGTATCACTACCTCCTGGAGCAAGGACAAACCGGTCTCAGTGTAGCATTTGATTTGCCGACCCAGATCGGCTACGACTCAGACAGCCCCAACGCACAGGGTGAGGTGGGCAAGGTAGGTGTTCCCATATCCAGCCTCGAGGATATGGAAATCCTTTTCGAGGGAATACCCCTAGGCAAGGTCAGCACCTCGATGACCATCAACTCCACAGCCTCAGCCCTGCTAGCGATGTACATTGCTGTGGGCAAAAAGCAGGGAGTGGATCCGTCAACCCTCAATGGCACTATCCAAAACGATGTACTCAAGGAGTATATCGCTCGCGGCACTTACGTCTTCCCGCCCAGCCCATCGATGAGGTTGACGACAGACATATTCCACTACTGCGCCCAGAATCTCCCCCAGTGGAATACCATCAGCATAAGTGGCTACCACATCCGGGAAGCGGGGTCTACCGCAGCACAGGAGATAGCCTTCACCCTGGCCGATGGAATCGCCTATGTACAGGCAGCTATTGACACAGGCCTGGATGTGGCCAAATTCGCTGGCAGGCTCTCATTCTTCTTTGCGGCCAACACCAACCTCTTCGAGGAAGTAGCCAAGTTCAGGGCAGCGCGAAGGCTATGGGCCCAGATCATGAAGGATAGATTCGGAGCCAAAGACCATCGCTCTATGACGCTGCGCTTTCACACCCAGACTTGCGGACACACACTGACCGCACAGCAGCCCGACAACAACGTAATAAGGACTGCTATTCAAGCGCTGGCAGCCATATTGGGAGGCACTCAGTCTCTGCACACCAACTCCCGTGACGAGGCCTATGCCACTCCAGGAGAAGACGCAGTGACCCTCGCTTTGCGCACTCAGCAGCTTCTGGCCTGCGAAAGCGGAGTGGCGGATTGCATAGACCCCCTTGGCGGCTCCTATTTTGTGGAATATCTTACAGACGCCCTAGAAGAGAAGGCCAGAGAATACATTCAGAAGATCGATGACCTCGGTGGTGCTCTTCGCGCCATAGAACAAGGCTTCCCTCAAAGGGAAATACAGGAAAGCTCTTACCGCACTCAGAAGGACATCGAGAGCGGGAAGAAGGTTGTAGTTGGAGTCAACCAGTTCATCTCCCCCTATCCAGAGATAACTGGCCTACTCCGCGTCGACGCTGCTGAGGCAGAAAAGCAGAGGCAGCGACTGGCCTCGCTCAAGGCAAGAAGAGATAACGAGAGAGTGGCTCAAGCGTTGAACAATTTAAAGACCGTGGCGAGCAGCGATGAGAATACCATGCCCGCGTTCATCGACTGTGTCGAGGCCTATGCCACCCTAGGTGAGATATGCGATGTGCTCCGCGGCATCTTCGGGGAGCAGGAAGAGATTCTAGTAATATAGGTCGTCAGGTAGAAGAACTGCTGACAGCATAAACGGAGGAAAGCATGATCAGGAAAGTTGACCATGTCGCCATTGCGGTAAGGAATCTTGACGAAGGTCTGAAAACCTATGAAAACCTCCTCGGGATCAAGCACTCTCACATAGAGGAAATTCCCGACCAAGGAATAAAAGCGGCGATGATAGCTGTGGGGGATATCGAGATTGAGCTAATAGAGCCTACAAACCCAGACAGCGGTGTAGCGAAGTTTCTGGAGAAAAAAGGCGAAGGCATCCATCACATATGCCTCGAGGTCGACGATGTTGACAAGGAGCTAGAGTCACTGGCAGCCAAAGGTATCGATCTCATAGATAAGCAAGGCAGGCAGGGACTGGCGGGAAAGATCGGATTTCTACATCCTCGTTCCACCAAAGGAGTGCTCATCGAGCTGGCGCAGAAAGTTTAAGGAGCCAAGGTGATCACAAAGATCAGCTTCGTGGGGATAGTAGTCAGCGATATTGAGGAGGCGCAGCAGCTATATATGGAAGCTCTAGGACTTGAACCTTGGGATAAGGGTGTGGTGGAGATGCCCGGAGTAAAGGCAGTGATGTTCCCTGTAGGGGATTGCTCCATCGAACTCTTACAGCCTACAGTAGGCCCAGAGGACCCTGTGGGTGGCGGCCTGGCGCGGTGGCTGGACAAACAAGGCGAAGGCTTCTGCCGACTCGGATTGTGGGTCGATAACATGGATGAAGAAGTCAGGCGTCTCAAGGAAAGCGGAGCACGGGTGATCGATAGTGGAGAGTATGGAACAATAGGCGAGGAGCATGGTGCCAGGATGGCGTTTATTCATCCCAAGTCAACCTTGGGCGTGCTAATCGAGCTCGATCAACAAATGTAGAAGAGGGTAGTTTACTATGGCAGATGCAGAGATGATTCGGGTCCTAGTAGCCAAGCCCGGTCTCGATGGTCATGACCGAGGTGCTAAAGTAGTAGCCCGCGCCCTACGCGATAACGGGATGGAGGTAATCTACACCGGACTTCGCCAAACGCCAGAGATGATCGCTCAAAGCGCACTCCAAGAGGACGTTGACGTAGTCGGTGTAAGCATCCTTTCCGGCGCCCATCTCGAACTATTCCCACTCATCCTGGAGAAGCTGCGCAAGAAGGGGCTCGGGGATACGATGGTCCTCGCTGGCGGCATCATACCGGAGGAAGATCATCCTGCATTGCGTGAGATGGGAATCGCAGGCATCTTCGGCCCAGGCACCGCCACCAACGATATCGCTGATTTTATCAGAAAAGCCATGGCCGAGAAGACGATAAACTAAGGCGCTGCCTTTGACCTGTGAAGTTGAAGGGGAAAGAACATGTCAGGACACTCCAAATGGGCGACTATTAAGCGGCAGAAGGGCGTAGCTGATGCCAAGCGGGGGCAGCTTTTTACCAAGCTAGCCAAGGAAATCACCGTTGCCGCTCGTCAAGGAGACAGCGACCCGCAGACCAACGCTCGGCTTAGGCTGGCGGTGCAAAGGGCCCGCGACAACAATATGCCCCTGGAAAACACCGAGCGCGCCATCAAGCGTGCCACAGGTTCTTCAGACGCCGCCGCCCTAATCGAACTGACATTGGAGGGCTATGGGCCAGGCGGCAGCGCCATTCTGCTACAGGCCCTGACCGACAACCGAAATCGGACCCTGCCCGAAGTGCGCAACGCCTTCAGCCGCAATAACAGCAGCCTCGGAGAGAGCGGCTGCGTAAGCTGGATATTTGAGCCCAAAGGAGTGATCACCGTCGAGTCCGACAAGGTAGATGCTGAGGAATTAGCCCTGCTCGCAATCGATGCTGGCGCCGATGATGTCAAGATCGAGAAAGCCACAGTGGAGATCCATACGCAGCCGCATGACATGGAAGCAGTCAGGAAAACACTGGAGGAAAAAGGGATCTCCATCTCGTCCGCTGAACTTCTGCAAGTACCGAAGAATCTAGTCAACCTCGATGAGGAATCCGCCCTTCAGTCGCTCAAGCTCCTGGACAACCTGGAGGAGCTCGACGATGTGCAGCATGTGTTCACCAACGCCGACTTCCCCGACGACGTAGTGGAGAAGTATCAGGGATGACGGGGCAGTGATGCCAACCCGTGTCTTAGGTATTGACCCAGGCATTGCGTTGATGGGATATGGCCTCATCGAGGACCTTAAAGACGAGTTCACCACAATAGACTACGGCTGTTTGTCCACCTCAGCCAGACTAGCTACCCCTGAAAGGTTACTCATTCTTTACCGAGGCATTACAGACCTCATAGAACGCTACCAGCCAGCGGAGGTCGCAGTTGAACTCTTTATAGCCCGAAATTTGAGAACAGCCCTGTCTGTTGGGCAAGCCCGCGGGGTGGCCATCCTCGCCGCAGCCACCCATGGGCTTCCCGTCTACGAATACACACCGCTTGAGGTGAAACAGAATGTCTCCGGTTATGGTCATGGGGGTAAGAGGCAGATTCAAGAGATGGTCAAGATTCAGCTTGGGCTCGACTGCATTCCGCAACCCGATGATGCTGCCGATGCTCTGGCAGTGGCTATCTGCCATATTGGCAAGGCACGAGTCTCGGAGTTATTGGCACGTGGCCAGTGAGCCTGCCAACATACTGAAGTAGTGGAGTTTCAGTCATGATCGCTGGGATCGAAGGTGTATTGAAATCTCTGGGTGATGACTGGGTAATCATCGACGTCCACGGCGTGAACTTTCGCCTCTTTGCCCCAACCTCCACCTTGAGCGTGCTGGGAGCCCAGGGCGACAAGGTGTATCTCCACACGCATCTTCAGGTAAGGGAGGACAACCTGACGCTTTACGGCTTTGCCTCGGCTGAGGAAATGAAAATGTTTGAACTTCTTATCAGCGTTTCCGGGGTCGGTCCCAAGGTGGCTCTGTCAATGCTCTCAGCGTTGAACCCGGAGCGCTTCGCGCTGGCAATTGCTTCCGGCAATGAGGAGCTCCTGAACTCGATATCAGGTGTCGGGAAAAAGACAGCCGCACGCCTCATCCTTGAGCTCAAAGGTAAATTCGAGCAAGCGGGTGCGGCAATGCCCTATCCCCATGAAGACGTGAAAGCGGCACTGATCGGCCTGGGCTATTCAGCGGCGGAAGCGATGGCCGCCACATCCGCCCTCCCCAGCTCCCCCGACCTTACCCTCGAAGACAAGATAAAGCTCGCGCTTCAAAGCTTTGCCCGGACCAGCTAAAAATACTTCTCTAAGAAGCTGCGCACCCATTCAAGTGTGTACGCACCTGCGAAAGCAACGAGTATATTTCTCGGTGTTTTGCCCAAGAAGCTCACGAGCAAGAACTTCCACAGAGGGAATTTAAGTGCCCCAGCCGTAGCACCTGCTACGTCAAAGAGTGGATTGGGCACAAAGGAAAGAACGAAAATAACGATCGATCCTCTCCGCTTCATCAATCGTTCCAGCCGCAAATAGTACTTACTATTCTCGAATACCAGCTGTCCACTGGCCCCCGCTATATAGCCGGTAATCTCCCCCAAGGCCGAGCCCACACCTGTCACTAACCCAAGCCAGACCGGGTCTAGAGATTCTCCCAAGGTGAAGATTAACACTATGCCGGGTACAGGCAGGATTATGGTGGCACCACTAATCAGAGCGATCAGGAAAGCACCCAAATAGCCATACGCTTCGAGCCCCGCGACGCGGTCACGAAAAACAAAGATGGTAATGGTGGTAGCGACCACGACCAAAACAACGAGTATGCGGAGACACAACTTTCGGGATAGGAAAGAGCGCTTGCCTGTCCTCACCCCTCCCTCACTCGCCAAGACTATATCTTCGCCTCCGCTACCGAGGGTATCATCTGAGGTATGATCCGTCTCCATCAACTGATTGTTACCTTTCCGGCACACGCATTATAGAACATATGTAGAATCCAGGCGAGGAGCCGCAGGATGAAAAGATACCATCGCAGGATTATGTAAAGCTATGCGTCCTAGGAGCCTGTCTGAGGATTATGGGCAGGTTGGAGCATCTGCGCTAGGCTACCCACGATTTGCTAAGTTTTCGGACAGTGTCCCCGCTTTTGTCGTTTCGTATATGAGTGGCGACATACGAG
>QIGA01000273.1 GCA_003229915.1 Chloroflexota bacterium | reverse complement strand
GGATTGCGACGATATTCACTCAGCAGAGCAAAGAATCTGGTTTTACCTATCCCCAGAACCTCTTCGACCTCTAAGCCATCCAGTGCCTCCTGGCAAAACCCCTTCAGTAGAGCTTTCACCTGCTCAGTCGTAAACCGTTTGTGTAGCTGTTCCATACATCCCTCCTTAATGAGAGGAATGCATCAATTACAGTTCACTTTTAAACCGTTAATAACAAAAATAGCAACATGCTGTTGACAAATGCGGCAATAGCTGTTAGCATATGCAGTTGCGGGATGAAACCTTCTCTATTTCCCGACAGGTCTCCTATGTCATTAACTTCTAGACTTACTACGTCTACTTCATGCCCGTGTCTAAATTTCCCTTTCTGAGAGGTGCCAAACCATGACTCTGCCCATATCCCGAAAATCGGGGGTGAGGAAGTCCTATGCCAAAATACCTCACCTGCTCGACACGCCCAACCTAATCCAGATTCAACAGGAGTCTTACCGCTGGGTATGCGATCCCTCCCTCGGCGGAGGTCTCAAGGAATTGTTCGATGAGATCTCGCCGATAAAGGACTTCACCGGCAACCGTTACGAGCTCTATTTCCCAAGCTACGGGTTCGGCGGCAGTGCCGAGATGCCGCCATTCGAGGATAAGGACTCCTTCTGGAAATATATGTGGGCTGCCGCCAAGTACTCGGAACAGGAGTGCTATGAACGCGATGTTACCTACGCTGTGCCGCTGAAGGTAAAGGTACAGTTAGTGATCAAGGATACTGGAGAGATCAAGGAACAGGACATATTCATGGGGGACTTCCCCTTGATGACCCCCAAGGGCACATTTATTGTCAACGGAGCCGAACGAGTGGTGGTGAGCCAGTTGGTCCGCTCTCCAGGTGTTTACTTTACCCTCGACGAGGATCCAGCAACCGGGCGAAGGTTGTGCTCTGCGAAACTGATTCCCAACCGCGGCGCGTGGTTGGAGTTCGAGACCAGCAACCACGACCTGATCTCAGCGAAGGTTGACCGCAAGCGAAAGATCCCGGCCACCACCCTAATACGTGCCATTAGCGACCCCGAACACAGTTATGGCACCAGCGAGGAATTGATGGCCCTCTTCGCCGATGTGGATACCAACATCGACCATCCCTATATCACAACCACTATCGAGCGTGAGCCCTCAGTCAGAAGCGAGGAGGAGGCTCTAATCGATATATACAAGCGGCTAAGACCTGGAGACCCTCCTACAGTCGACAACGCCCGTGGCCTGATAAATGCCCTTTTCTTCAACCCCAGGCGCTACGATTTAGGCAAAGTGGGACGCTATAAGCTCAGCAAACGGCTTGGTATCGAGCGGACATCCGCCCACAGGGTTCTGGCCAAAGAAGACATTGTGGCGATTCTGCGCCAGATAATCAGACTTAACAACGGGGAGGATGACCCCGATGATATAGACCACTTGGGCAACCGCCGGGTGCGGGCGGTGGGGGAGCTGCTGCAGAATCAGATCCGGGTGGGGCTTCTTCGCATGGAGCGGGTGGTAAAAGAGCGCATGAGTCTGCTGCCAGCGGACAGTGCAACCCCTAGCACCTTGGTCAACAGTCGCCCCGTGGTTGCTGCTATTAGAGAGTTCTTTGGGAGCTCCCAGCTCTCTCAATTCATGGATCAAACTAACCCTCTTGCCGAGCTAACCCACAAGCGAAGGCTTTCAGCCCTGGGCCCCGGAGGGCTGTCTCGGGAGAGGGCTGGTTTCGACGTCCGTGATGTCCACCTCTCTCACTATGGCAGGATCTGCCCTATCGAGACCCCTGAGGGGCCAAACATCGGCCTTATCGGCTCTCTGGCCACATATGCCAGAGTCAATGAATACGGTTTCATCGAGACCCCCTACAGAAGGGTAATAAATAAACTGAGCAGCGATTCACCCGATCTCCTGGGCAAGACCATTGCCGAGGATGTGACCAAGGCCAAGGGGGCAGTTGTGGCAGAAGCAGGATCAGTGATCACCACAGACATAGCACCCAAACTCGCAAGACTGTCGCGCCAACAAATCAAGATCAAGCCTTCCGTCTCCCGGGAGATCAACTATCTCTCGGCTGATGAGGAAGAAAACTACGTCATTGCTCAGGCCAACTCGCTACTCGACGAGAACAACGAGTTTACTGAAAACAAAGTCGAGGTCAGGCATGGCAAGAAGTTCTCACTGGAGACACCGGACAAGGTCGACTTCATGGATGTATCGCCGAGGCAAATCGTCAGTGTGACCACCTCGCTGATACCGTTTCTGGAGCACGACGATGCTAACCGAGCCCTTATGGGTTCCAACATGCAACGCCAGGCGGTTCCTCTGATTCTGCCCGAGTCTCCGCTGGTCGCCACTGGGATGGAAAGAGAGGCGGCCCGAGACAGCGGCCAGGTGTTTTTCGCCACCAGCGACGGCGAAGTGACTTCGGTCTCATCAAATGAGATCGTGGTCAGGAGTGACAAGGGAGGAGAACAGTCTTTCCCTCTAACCAAGTTTGCCCGCTCAAACCAGGGGACTTGTATCAACCAAAGACCACTGGTGAGCAAAGGAGACCGGGTCAAGACAGGTCAGGTCCTGGCAGATGGCTCATCCACAGAAGGGGGCGAGCTTGCACTGGGGCAAAACGTTCTCTGCGCCTTCCTGAGTTGGGAAGGTTATAACTTCGAGGATGCGATTGTTATCTCCGAGAACATAGTCAAGGAGGACAGGTTCACGTCAATCCACATCGAAAAACACGAGATTGAGGCCAGGGACACCAAGCTGGGCCCCGAGGAGATAACCAGGGATATACCCAACATAGGCGAGGAAAGCCTACGCCATCTCGATGAGTTTGGCATTATCCGGGTCGGCGCCGAAGTTGGCTCCGGCGACATTCTGGTAGGGAAAATCACACCCAAAGGCGAGAGAGGGCTCACCGCCGAAGAGAAGCTCCTGCGAGCCATTTTCGGAGAAAAGGCCCGTGAGGTCAAAGATACCTCTCTCAGGGTGCCACACGGTGAGTATGGCAAGGTGATAGACGTCCATGACCTCAAACGTGACGATAACCACGATCTCCCTCCAGGGGTCAACCAGGTGGTACGGGTTTATGTCGCTCAAATGCGGAAGGTCTGCGAGGGAGACAAGATGGCTGGGCGTCACGGCAATAAAGGGGTGATAGCGCGAATTGTGCCAGTAGAGGATATGCCCTTCTTGCCCGATGGTCGACCGGTCGATATCATACTCAGCCCCTTAGGTGTTCCCTCTCGAATGAATATCGGGCAGCTCCTGGAGACTCACCTGGGCTGGGCAGCAAAAAGCCTCGGCTTCAAGGCAATGTCCCCGGTTTTCGATGGCGCCGATGACGCATCCCTCGAAGATGCGTTGGCGAGGGCATGGATAGTGCACAAAGCGGGCGCGTTCGAATGGGGCCACAACGGAGGAGATGTCATTCAATTGGAACGGGCCAAGTCCTGGCTCACCGAGCGCGGCTACGACAGTGAGAAGGTATTCGGCGATGAAGCCACAGGTGAAGCGAGGCAGGCCTGTCTTCGACTATGGCTGAACGAGATGGGCATAGACACCTCCAGCATGGGTGCTGAAGAGGTAGATAGGGTTGTGAAGGACCTCTCTAGTGAGAAAAGCATGTCACCACCCACTTTTGGCAAGACATCGCTTTACGACGGGCGCACCGGTGAACCCCTTGACCAACCAGTGACCGTGGGCTACATCTACATGATGAAGCTAATCCACCTGGTTGAGGACAAGATTCACGCTCGCTCCACCGGCCCCTATTCGCTGATAACACAGCAGCCACTGGGGGGCAAAGCACAATTCGGCGGACAACGCTTCGGCGAGATGGAGGTATGGGCACTCGAAGCCTACGGCGCCGCCCATAACCTTCAGGAGATACTGACTGTCAAATCAGACGACGTGGTGGGGAGGGTCAAGACCTACGAGGCCATTGTCAACGGCGAGGACATACTGGAAGCGGGAGTGCCCGAATCATTCAAGGTATTGGTCAAGGAGTTGCAAAGTTTGGGACTGGCTATCGAGGTGCTTAACGAAGACGAGGAAAGGGTAACATACCTGATGGAATCTGCAGCAGAAGCCCCGAGACTAGGAATAAATCTGGCCGGATTTGAGGAGAGGGAGTAATGCTCGAAGTAAACGACTTTACTACTGTTCGCATCTCACTGGCCTCGCCAGAGCAGATCAGGGGTTGGTCTTATGGTGAGGTTACAAAGCCCGAAACCCTTAACTATCGTACCTTGAAGCCGGAGAAGGATGGGCTTTTCTGCGAGAAGATCTTCGGCCCGACCAAGGATTTCGAGTGTTATTGCGGCAAGTACAAGAAAGTGCGCTACAAGGGGATCGTATGCGATAAGTGCGGGGTCGAGGTGGCTCGCTCCAAGGTGAGAAGAGAGCGTATGGGGCACATCACACTGGCATCTCCGGTCAGTCACATCTGGTTTGTAAAGGGGACGCCCAGTCGAATGGGGCTACTTCTAGATATCTCTCCCCGTAATCTCGAGCAGGTCATCTACTTTGCCAAGTTTATCATCACCCATGTCGATGAAGAGAAGAAGCAGCAGGCAATAAAACAGCTTCGCGACGACACCGCCCAGGAGCTAGCGGAACGAGAGAAGCTCCTGGCGGAGCAGATCGCGGAGTTGAAATCTCAGGAGGGTGCGGAGGAAAATGAGGAGAAACTCCTTCAAGACATAAACCGGCTGCAACTGCAGGCTGGTGCGGAGAGAAAAAGTATCGGGGCCGAGTTCAAAACAAGGATCGATGAGCTTGAGGGACTCGAGCTCCTGAGCTTGCTGAGCGCAGGCAAATATCGCGAGCTCAAACAAAAGTGGGGAGCCATTTTCAACGCGGGGATGGGGGCTGAAGCGATACTCGAAACCCTCGGCCATATCGACCTCGAGGAGATGCGCCAAGAGCTTTACCAGGAAGCCGCCGTGAGTTCGGGACAGCGGCGCAAGAAGGCGATCAAGAGGCTGAGAGTCGTCGAGGGCTTCCGCAAAAGCGGGAACAAGCCAGAATGGATGATCGTTACCGTGCTCCCGGTTTTGCCCCCGGAGCTCCGGCCCATGGTCCAGCTAGATGGCGGCAGATTCGCCACCAGCGACCTCAACGATCTCTACCGCAGGGTAATCAATCGCAATAACCGCCTGCGGCGGCTGCTGGGAATCAGCGCCCCAGAGATCATAATTCGCAACGAGAAACGAATGCTTCAGGAAGCAGTCGATTCCCTGATCGACAACGGGCGTCGGGGCAGGGCGGTAGTTACCGGAAACAACCACAAGCTGAAGTCGCTTTCTGACATGCTTCGGGGAAAGCAGGGCAGATTCAGGCAGAATCTCCTCGGTAAACGTGTGGATTATAGTGGAAGGTCAGTGATCGTAGTCGGGCCTGAGCTAAAGCTCCATCAGTGCGGGCTGCCCAAGAGAATGGCTTTGGAGCTATTCAAGCCTTTCATCATGCGGCGGCTGGTCGGCCGGGGACTGGCCCTCAACATCCGGAGCGCCAAGCGAATCGTGGAGCGCGGCAAACCAGAGGTCTGGGATATCCTTGAGGAGGTAGTTAAGGAGCGTCCCGTTTTACTCAACCGAGCGCCAACACTACATAGATTGGGGATTCAGGCATTTCAACCAGTGCTCATTGACGGCAG
This sequence comes from Chloroflexota bacterium, assembly GCA_003229915.1. Classification (GTDB taxonomy): domain Bacteria; phylum Chloroflexota; class Dehalococcoidia; order SZUA-161; family SZUA-161; genus SZUA-161. Next base: position 2,687 of record QIGA01000273.1, on the reverse strand, counting down.
CGCCATCCAAATCCATCCCCTGGTCTGTGTCGCTTTCAACGCCGACTTTGACGGCGACCAGATGGCGGTTCACGTGCCGCTATCCAGGGCTGCGATGGAAGAGGCCAACAAGGTGATGCTAAGCCCCTACAACATGATGTCGCCAAGTTCCGGTGAGCCTGTGGTGGCGCCAACACTGGACATTGTTCTTGGCTGCTACTACATGACTATGGTCAGACCCGGCACGAAGGGTGAGGGGATGATCTTCAGCAACTTTGATGAGGCCAAACTTGCCCATGAGTTGGACGTCGTTGACATCAGAGCCGAGATCGAAGTAAGGGATCAAGCTAACGGGGCAATGCGGCTCAAGACCAGCGTTGGCCGCATCATATTCAACGAGATCATGCCCAAGGAACTCGGCTTTCGCAACCAGATCATGGACAAGAAGGCCCTGAAGGAGCTCGTCGCCGAATGCTACCGCCTTCTGGGGAACGACAGCACCGCAACTATGGTAGACAATATCAAGCGGCTTGGCTTCCAATACGTAACCAAGTCGGGCATCACCATAGCTGTCAACGATATTGAGGTGCCCGAGGAAAAGGCAGGCATATTGGAGGAAGCTGACAGAAAGATTGCCGACATCGATAAGCAGTTCCAGCGAGGCTTGATCACTGAAGATGAGCGCTACAATAACTCAGTGACAGTATGGACACATGCCACCGATGAACTCCAGGGCGCCCTCGAACGATCCATGGACAAATACAGCTCAATATATCTGATGGCATCCTCCGGGGCGAAGGGAAACATCTCCCAGATCAGGCAGATGGCCGGGATGCGGGGGCTGATGACCGATCCCTCAGGCAGGATTATCGACCTACCCATCAAGGCCAGTTTCCGAGAGGGGCTCGCGGTACTGGAGTACTTCATTTCCACCCACGGTGCGCGCAAAGGCCTCGCTGACACAGCACTGAGGACTTCCGACAGCGGCTACCTCACCAGAAGGCTCATCGATGTATCCCAGGAGGTGATTGTCAACGAGGAGGATTGCGGGACAATGGCCGGCCTCTGGGTCTCCGCGCCATCGGAGAGGAGCATGCTGGCATCGCTTGCAGAGCGTATCATGGGCCGGATTTCTTCCAGCCCGATTGTCCACCCTGAAAGTGGCGAAATACTCGTAGACCGGAACGAGATGATCGACGAAGATAAAGCCGATGAGATTGCCAGAGCCGGGATTTCCAGGGTTCAGGTCAGGTCTCCGCTCACCTGTCAGTCGCGCCGCGGTATCTGCCAACTGTGTTATGGAAGAAGCCTCGCTCTGGGTAAACTGGTTTCTATGGGAGAGGCTGTGGGAATTATCGCTGCCCAGAGCATAGGCGAGCCAGGAACCCAGCTCACCATGCGCACCTTCCATACGGGTGGCGTTGCCGGGCTGGACATCACCAGTGGCTTGCCCCGCGTGGAGGAACTCTTCGAAGCGAGATCGCCCAAAGGACAGGCTGTTATCTCGGAGATCGAGGGCGTAGTTGAGATAAGCCGTACCGAAGATGGGCGGAAGATCAAGGTTGTCAGTTCCGAGATCTACCGCGACGAGTATTCTATACCTCCAGATTACGAGGTATTGGTGAAACACGATCAGCAGGTTGACGCCACAACTATGCTGGCGCGCCCAGTCAGTGCCGAGAGCGAAACGACAACTGATGTGGCACCTCCACTTATTGCCCCGGTGGGAGGCAAGGTGGAGATTCAAGACAACAAATTGTCAATACTCTACGAGGAAAGAGATGAACGCGAGTACGTGGTGTCTCCCATGACCCCAATCTTGGTAGAGAACAGCGCTGCGGTTGAGGCCGGAGAGCAACTCACTGAAGGCCTGGTTCATCCTCAAGACACCCTTCGCATAATGGGTCGCGAGTCCGTCCAACGATACCTGGTAGATGAGGTGCAAAAGGTTTACCGCTCCCAGGGTGTGACTATCAGCGACAAACACATCGAGATCATAGTTCGCCAGATGTTGCGCAAAGTTAAAGTCGATTCCCCCGGGGACAGCGGGTTCTTACCAGGGGAGCTCGTCGACAGCCTGGCGTATGAGGATATCAACGCGAAGGTCCTGGCCGAAGGCGGCGAGCCAGCAACAGCACAGCCTGTGCTGCTAGGGATCACAAGGGCTTCGCTGAATACCGATAGCTTCCTGGCAAAGGCGTCCTTCCAGGAGACAACCAGGGTGCTCACCGAAGCCGCGATCATGGGAAGCATCGACAGGCTAACAGGACTGAAAGAAAACGTGATCATCGGCAAGCTCATTCCAGCCCGTAGCGAAGTCTCAAGGGCTGCCGAAAGACGTGCGGCGTTGCCTCCACTGGAAGGTGAACTGGAAGCCGTCGCACAGGAGGCGCAGGAAACAGAATCGGAAGACAGTGCGGAAGCTATATTAGAGGAAACCGGGGCAGTGGAGGATATCGCGCCGGTTGACTCAGATGCCGACTCAGAATCAGGTCTGCCCTTAGCAAAGGATGAATTGGAGGTTGCGGCAGAAGACGAGACGGGATCGGGGACCGAAGACGGGGCGGAGACTACGCTGGAAGAAACCGAGGCAGCGGAGGATGCCGCGCCGGTTGACTCAGATGCCGATTCAGAATCAGGTCTGCCCTTAGCAAAGGATGAATTGGAGGTTGCGGCAGAAGACGAGACGGGATCGGGGACCGAAGACG
>QIGA01000213.1 GCA_003229915.1 Chloroflexota bacterium | reverse complement strand
GATGATCACCTTCGAAAGGTCAAATCTGTCCACTGTGGCATAGGAACTGGCCAGGTGCTGATCAGTCAGGATAATGACAGGCAACTGGTACTTCTCAGCGAGGTTGAAGGCCTTGACAGTCAGCCAAAACGCATCTTCAACAGTAGCTGGAGCCAGTACAGCCCGGGGGAACTCACCGTGGGCGGCATGGATAGCGAACTCCAGATCGCCCTGCTCCGTCCTGGTGGGCAAGCCGACAGCCGGGCCCGGGCGCTGCCCGTCCACTATCACAATTGGCGTCTCGGTGATCCCTGCCAGGCCCAGCCCCTCAACCATGAGACAGAAGCCACTTCCCGAGGTCGCAGTCATAGATCGTGCCCCGGCGAAAGCAGCACCGATAATCATGTTGACAGCCGCGATTTCATCTTCGGGCTGTACCACAACAACGCCCAGGTCATCCGACTTGCTCGCGATATACTCCATAATAGAGGTGGCTGGAGTCATGGGGTAAGCTGCCATAAACCTGCAGCCAGCAGCCAGAGCGCCTAGCGCGATGGCTTCATTGCCCGTTAGCAGCATTCTATTACCGTCACCGATAGGGTGAAGGGTCTGACTGTAATCCCCTCTGAAGTTGGCTCTGGCATATTCATAGCCCGCTGTAGCCGCGGCAACATTGGCCTCACCTACATCACCAGCACCGAAATGATCTCGCACCACATCGCACAGAATCTGGAGGTCATAGCCCGCTAAACCTAAAGCCGCTCCCAGTGCCACCGTGTTAGCCATCAGTTTGTTATTCGCACTCTCCTGCGCCAAATGCTCCAGAGGCACATCAAAGAGATTGTCATCGTTCCCGATGTCCTTGGTTTTACCTCCATCGAAGACTACAACGCCTTTGCCGTCCAGCTCTTTCCGATGCAGATCGATGCTCTCCCGGTTGAGCGCCACCAGCATATCCACCTCCTCAGAGATAGCTCCTACCTCTTCATCCCTGACTCGCACCCGGAAGAAGTTATGTCCGCCCCGTACCCTGGATTCGTAGTCCTGGTCAGCAAAGACATGGAAGCCGCCCCTGGCCAAGGCCTTGGCAAGAATATAGCCCACGCTCTGTACCCCCTGACCAGCCTCCCCGCTAACCATAAAACTGACATCTACTGGCATGCTCAATCTCCCCTGATCCTGTCGAAGTACCATTCACGGTTCGACAAGCCTGTCCTGAGTTTATCGAAGGGCTCACCACGAACGGAGCCTTAAATACCGGTTGTTCCAACAACAGTGTTTTCATCTTTCGTGGTGCCCCTGTAAAGGGGCATGATGGATTGCCACGGATTTCTTGCGTTTCGCGGGAACCTCCCCCTTCGAAACAAACGAGGCTTTAAACTCCACCACTGGCCTTGGATCGTATTATTTGGCCAAAACTCGAAACACCAAAGCCGTTTGAGCTGCCAAACGGCTCCCCCTCGCCCATGCGGTTATCTATGGTTACTTTGCAAAGCCTCGATTATAGCCCTGTTGAACTTGGGTAGGTCTGCTGGCTTCCTTGCGGTAATCAGATTTCCATCCCGTACCACAGGTTCATTAACCCATTCCGCGCCAGCATTTCTCAGGTCCACAGCTACCGAAGGCCAAGAGGTGACACGCCGTCCTCTAAGTATGTCCGCTGATATTAGTAGCTGTGGGCCATGGCAAATGGCTCCCACTACCTTGCCAGAAGCGGAGGCCTGCTTCACGAAATCTACCATGGATTGATATAAGCGCATCTTATCAGGGGCATAGCCACCTGGTACGATAACCGCATCGAAATCCTTGGCATTGACTTTGTCGGCAGTGGTATCGACCTTGACAGTTGCGCTACCTCTCTTGCCCTGGTAGCTTTCCTTGGAGCCACTGCCAACGATCACGACCCGGGCATTAGCATCTTTCATCGCCCTCAGCGGCTCAACAAGTTCGGAATCCTCAAAACCATCCTCAACCAGAATAGCGACGCGCTTACCCTCAAGCATGACTCAGTCCCCTCCTCCAATTCAGCGCAGCCGAAAACACCTTTGCGCGATTGTTAACACAGCAGAGTAGCTGAAAAGGACGTGTGATAGGACAATCATAGGCGGTCAGGGATTAAGAAGTCATAAAACTAGAGGGGAAAAGGTTGAAAAGTTATCACATTTTTCCGGCGTGGTGTCATAGCAGCTCCCAAGGTCTCACCACAGCCTCAGGGAGAATAGTTCAGGAGCACTCAGGATAACGGCAGATCCATGATGTAGCCGGTCTTGGGGATGGTTCGAATCAGCTTGTGACTGTCGGAACCCTTTTCGAGCTTATATCTGAGGCGGCTGATCCAGGTTCTGAGCGTCTGGACATCGTCACGGTACTCCGGGCCCCATACGCGGGTCAAAAGTTCCTCATAGGTCATGAGACGACCAGCGTTGCGGGCCAGCTCGCTGAGCAAAAGCCACTCGATTCGCGTCAGGTGCTCCTCTTTCCCGCTGACTACAACCCGCCGCCCCTCGAAATCAATTCTCAAATCTTCCCCATACACAAACTCGGGGACTCTGCGTCTCTCAGCGGGCTCAAGCCTGCGCCTCACTGCCTCAATCCTTGCTACCAGTTCATCGGGGTTAAAGGGCTTCTGCAGATAGTCATCGGCGCCAAGGCCAAGACCCTTGATCTTGTCGACATCAGCCCCCTTGGCACTAAGAATGATAACAGGCGCAGAGGAGAAGCTGCGCAGCTCCTTGAGCGTCTCAAAGCCGTCCATCTTGGGCATCAGGAGATCGAGTACTATCAGGTCGGGCTCTTGAGCCTGAGCCTGCTCCACTGCCTCAAAACCATCTCCGGCCGTGAAAACCTCATACCCCAATGCTTTGAGCTTGACCCGAAGGAAATTGAGAATCCGTTCCTCATCGTCGACTACCAATATGCGAAACTGCTTCACAATGGTTTCTCCGATTGGGCTATTTCAAATTCCAATAATAGCGTCATGCTTGGCAGAAGTCAAAGACCTCTCGTAAACGAGCAGTGGCCTTGACAAACCCTTGCCTCAGAACCAGAATAGACCACAGACTCGCCTCCACACAAAACCAACGCCAGGGCACAAGAACCTTGTGAGGAGAATACGGTTGACTACCTCCAAAGCAAACCAAAGGGCAACAAAGAAACTGGCAAACACCCCCCCTACCAAAGATGCAGCTACATTCCTCCAAGAGGAAAGGAGCTTGCTTATCGGCATATTGGATACCCTGAGCCAGAGCCGTCGCATCGATGAGTACCTTGAAAAGCTTGCGGGGCATCTGAAAGAATACTCGGGCTGCCACTGCGTAGGTATCCGTCTCTTAGACAATGAGGGCAATATTCCCTATGTGTCCTACACCGGCTTCAGCCAGGAGTTCTACGAGCTCGAAAACCCCCTCTGCGTTCAGGTACACAAATGCATGTGTATTAGTGTGATATCAGAGGATCCTGACCCCAGCCTCCCCTACTATACTGACGGTGGCTCTTTCCTCACCGGCAGTACGACAGAGCTCTTGGCCTCAATTTCGAGGGAGGCCAGGGGCCAAATCCGAAATGTGTGTAACCAATACGGCTACGAATCAGTGGCTCTCGTGCCTATGATGCACAAAGACAGAATTCTAGGCTTGATTCACCTTGCTGATGAAATCGAAAACAGGATACCTGAAGAAAAGGTGCGATTCCTTGAAAAGGTGGGGGCCTACATTGGCGAGGCCTTGCAAACGTTCATGGCAGAGGAAGCATTGCGCGAATCAGAGGAACACTACTCAGCATTGGTCGGGAGCCTCACTGATGCGGTCTTCAAGATCAAGGAAGGAATGATTACCTGGTGTAACGACACCGCCGAGACAATATACGGGTACGGTAAGGACGAACTGATCGGCAAAGAAGCAAGCTTCTTCTATCCAGGGCACACCAGCCCTCAAGAATTCACGCGGGCAGTATCCGCCGGGATAAAAGAACAAGGTGTTTTCCGCGGCATAACCAGATTTCTGAAGAAAGATGGCAGCATAGCAGACATCGAATATACCATCTCTCAGATACCTGATAAAGACCCGGTTGAAGTTGTTGCAGTCGCCCGCGATGTTACCGAGCGCAAGAAGCTGGACCAGTTGAAAGACGAGTTCATCGGTCTGGTCTCTCACGAACTCCGCAGCCCGCTGACCGTGGTTATCGGAGCCGTAAATACGGCTCTGACTGAAGCTGAACGCCTATCCCCAGAGGAAACACGCCAACTCCTTCAAGACGCAGCCTCAGAGGCGGACTCGTTGTCACACTTGTTAGGGAACCTCCTCGAACTCTCCAGAGTTCAGGCAGACCGATTGGTCCTATATGTCGAGTCGATAAATATCGGGAACGCGGTTCAAGACATCGTTGAGAAAATCAGGCAACGTTATCCGGCACATCGATTTCTGACAGACTTGCCAAAAGGTCTCCCCCCAGTCCACGCCGACCAACTGAGAGTGGAACGCATACTGCATAATCTCCTAGAGAACGCGGTTAAATATTCGCCACAAGGAGGCGAAATACGAGTTTCCGTCAGACCCGAAAAGGAGCGTCTGGTCGTGGACATAAACGACCAGGGTATGGGCATATCCGCCCAGGATCAGGCCAAACTCTTTGAGCCCTTCCAGCGTCTGGAAGATTCCATAGGTGAAGGAATTAAAGGGATCGGGCTGGGGCTCCTGGTTTGCCGCAGGCTGGTAGAAGCTCATGGTGGACAGATATGGGTGGAGTCGGAACCGGGGCAGGGCACAACTTTCTTCTTTACATTGCCTCTGGGGCAGACAGTCACCTAGGTTGCAATATGGAGAGAATCGCCAACTTCGTTTACGACAAAGCCAAACCGATCATCCTCATCGTTGCCATACTTAGCATCGTCTCACTGGCCTCCTTTTACCGTTTCAGCCTCGACACCGATTTCTTGACCTTTTTCTCTGGCAATAACCCCAAGGCAGTGCAATTCGACCAGCTAAACGAGAAATATCACAGTGGGGAAACGATCTCTGTCCTCATCGAGCAGGATGGCTCCCTGCTGGACAAGGAGACTCTCAAGAAAGTCTTCAGGCTTCAAGAAGAAGTCAAGGATATCAAGGGTGTCTCATTGGTACAAAGCTTTCTTCCGCCCGAAATGCTGGTGCAGGGCAAGGCTATTCCCATCGATGAGAAATCCATAGACGAGAACCACGGACAACTGCGAGATTTCATTGAGAATAAGTATTTCCTCGCTGATCAGTTCCTCTCCCCTGACAGCCAGAAGGGCATCCTTATTGCCAGCCTGGAATTGGGTGCTACTGCTGGAGACGTGGTTGAGTCGCTGAAAGAGATCGTTCAAAACGAAAACGACCTGACCCTCTCCCTTGCAGGCAACGCGATCATTAAAGATACCATATTGGGCTACCTGACAAGGATAATCTCCATCCTGATGCTCGGCGCCATCCTCCTTGTGCTACTGGTCTTCTATGCTGTTATCAGGAATAGTTTGCTCACGATCCTGGCGTGGCTTCCAGCGGCTTTCGCCGCTTTGTGGATCCTTGGCACTGTGTTCTGGAGCGGCCAAGGACTGAACATAGTGACCATCCTTAGCCCTATGTTCATCATAGTAATCGGCTCCGCTTTCGGGCTCCATTATGTCAGCCATTTTTTAGAGAATTTTCACAAATACCCTGACCGCAGACAGCTAACTGTGGAGACCATGCGCATGGTGGGCACTCCCATATTTCTGGCCACCATAACTACGATGGCTGGTTTCGTGTCACTCACATGGTCGAAAGTGATACCCATGAGAGAGATGGGGATTTTCGTCACCCTGGGTATCGGATATGCCGGATTTGTCGCCCTCTTGTTTGTGCCAGCGGTGCTGTCAAGAATCAAGCTGCCCTCAACGCTACCGGAGCCCAAACAGAGTCGCATGACCGGATTTGTGCTGGCGGCGTCCCGACAGAGGGCGCTGGTCGTTGCCGTCTTCGCCGCTATTGTAATCGCCTCCGCCATCTATATACCCAGGCTTGAGGTTGTGTCCAACCAGTTGATGTTCTTCAAAGACAACTCGGAGATCAGAAGGAATTTCGACAAGGTGGAGGAATACTTCGGCGGCGCCACGCCACTGACCGCAGAGATCATCTCCCAAAATGGCTTTGCCGACTTGGGCGACTACGAGTTCGCCAGCAGAGTTCTCACAACCGAGAGAGAGCTGGAAAACCTGCCCGGCATCAAAAGCGCCTTTTCGGTTTTCGATCTCGTCAAGGGCAGGAACCTGATGGCAACCGGAGAGGATGCTTACCCTCAAAATCCACAGATCCTTCAGGGCATCCTAGCGCAGATGAGCCGCGAGGACTCCAAGATGTGGGTCTCAGATGACGGCATGCGTATGACGATCAGAACTCAGGAGTTCGACTCTAGATACATAGGCGAATTAGAGGATTTCGTTGCCAGCCACGGGGATACCATCCGGGTTGTCACCGGCATGCCTCTGCTTTTCGATGAGATGAACAGGCTGGTTGTCGAAAGTCAAATCAGAAGCCTGGGACTGGCTTTGATCTTGATCTTTCTCATGCTTTTGATAACCCTGAGGAGGATTCGAGCCGCTCTCGTGGGCATGCTCCCCGTAGCCATCACCATCGCAGCGATACTGGGCATGTTATCTATCGCCAACTTCGATCTCAACATCATGACCGCCAGTCTTTCCGCCATTTCCATCGGCGTGGGTGTGGATTACGCCATTCATCTGATCTCCGGAATCCACTACTTCCGAAGGAGCGGTATGGACAACCAGCAATCCGTTGATTCGGCATTGTCAAGCGTGTCCAGGCCAATTCTTGCCAACGCCTTTGGGCTGGCTATTGGCCTCTCCGTCCTCTTCTTCTCACCCATAAGATTGCATTTTCAAGCGGCAGCCCTAATGTGGGTGGCAATGACAGTCTCCTCGATGGCAGCCCTGCTCCTGATCCCCATCTTCTACGCAAAGAGGAGAAGGCCCCAAGCTGAAGATAGCACCTAACTCGCAGAGACAAGCGGTTTTGCATGGTGAGAAGAGCCGCCCTCCGCTCGCTCCTCGTGGAGAGGGCATAGTAAGAAGGCTAGAGCCCTATCAGAATCTTATCACCTTCCAGCTTCACAACATACGTATTCAATGGCCGGGGGGACTTAAACACCTTCGCAATGGCTGAGAGTAGGGATGGCATATTGGTCCAGCGGACAACACGGCCATCGGCGAGATTGAATTGGGAACCATGTCGCGGACAGGTGACGACAGCTCCCTCCAGCTCTCCATCGGATAGCTTTGCCCCCATGTGGGGACAGACGTTGTCAACAGCATAATAGCTATCCCCAACTCTGGCCAGCAGTAACTTGCGCCCTCGGGCCATGACCTCTTTCATGGACCCTTCATCCAGCTCACCGATTCTGCCTACTTCTACAAAACCATCCATTGTTCCTCCAATCCAAGACGGCCCTGGCCGTTGCCTCGCCCCAACACAAAGCCCTGCTAAGACTGCTTCGTCTCCTCCTCCAGCAGGTCGCTGAACACCTCAGCATGGTATGCCTCGTGGTCCCTTATCCGAAGGAGAAGCTTCTTCAAGCCAGGGACTTCAACCTCGCCAGCCGCACGGTCGTACTCGGCCGCGACCTCCTTCTCGATCTTGATATCCGCCCGGAGCATATCGGCCGTCTTCCGAGACTGGTCAACCTCAGTGTGCTCGATCCTGGGGGTGCCCCCGCCATCGACCAGCTCCTCCGAGAGCCATCCCAGATGCTGCATTTCGTTCACAGCCTGATCCTGCATCTCCTTATTAACCTCCTCATTAGTCGTCATATAGGAGTGCAGGAGGTACTGGAGGATTACCGTGTACTCATGCTCAATGCCCCAATCGAGAATCTTTGTAATCCTATCCCGCCGCGAGCCCCTCAAATCCTGGGCACGTTTCCTTTTAGCCTTATCAATAAAGTGCTCAAAAGCGCCTCGATGTGACTTTTCATCCGAGAGAATCCGCTCCAGCAGTCGCTTAATCTTGCGGTCACCGATGGTCCTTACATGCTCTTCATACATCGTGATAGCGTCCACCTCTTGCTGCACATCATTGCCCATCCATTCAGCCACCGCCTCGCCCCCTGTCCGCATATCCCCTCTCTTGATGCTGGGAACCCCGCCGAGGCTGACGATAGTCTCGGCAAGCCAGTCGAAATGGCGCATCTCCTCCCGGGCGATGGCCTCGATCTCGCACGCCAGCTCGCCCTCACCCATGGCATAGGCATGAACCAGATATTGAATGACGGCGGCGTGCTCGCCCTCCAGGTCCTCGTTCAGCATATCGATGGTTTTGTCGCTCATAGTTCCCTCCGTAGATACGAATTGGTTTTGAACCTATGGTAAAGGCCAGGATGGAATAATGGAGTCTATCTCCG
>QIGA01000102.1 GCA_003229915.1 Chloroflexota bacterium | reverse complement strand
GTGATCATCGACAGAGGGCAGTTGCTCTCCGTGGGGGAATGGGCTGACCCAGCGGAGTATAAGAGACACAGGATTACTGAATCGGGCATATCTCCCAGATCGCTGCCCCTCGAAGGAGAAGCTTTGGTGTGTACGGACGCTGATGAGCATGATGAGGGAGGGCATCTGATCGAGGACGCTGAGACCAGGACCGCAATGGTGCTGAAACGGCTACGCAAGCGGGAAGGGATGAAAGAGGAGATAAGCTGTCCTCGAATTTACGGTGCGACGCAGGCAGAGGTGACGCTGGTAGGTTGGGGCAGCACCTACGGCGCTCTCAGGGAGACGGTCGATCTGGCGAATCAGGAAGGTATGGACGTGAACTTGGTTCACCTCAGTGAGATTTGGCCTTTCCCTGCCGAGGCGGTCTCTCAGGCTCTGCGAGGGGCAAGGAGGGTATTCGCTGTGGAGAATAACGCCACTGCCCAGTTGGCTCGCTTGATCCAGGCCGAAACTGGCTATCAGATCATGGGCAAGATCGCAAAATTCGACGGGCGTCCTTTCTCGCCAGCCTATATTCTGAGAGAGCTAAAGCAGGAGGTATCCTAAGCTGTGGTCAAGATGGCTGAGTACGCAGGGATGTCCATCGCCTGGTGCCCAGGATGTGGTAATTTCGGCATCTTGACAGCGGTGAAGCGGGCACTTGTGGAGCTTGAGATTGAACCATACAGGGTGCTGATGGTCTCGGGGATCGGGCAAGCGGGTAAGCTGCCTCACTACACCAGGTGCAATCTGCTCAATATGCTTCATGGCAGGACACTGCCGGCTGCGGCAGGAGCCAAGATGGCTAACCCCGAACTTGTTGTTCTTGCCGTGGGTGGCGACGGGGATGGCTATGGGGAGGGGGGAAACCATTTCTTGCACTCTGTGCGCCGCAACCATGACATCACATACCTTGTGCATAATAACCAGGTTTATGGTCTCACTAAGGGACAGGCGTCTCCCACAAGCGATCTGGGTACTACCCCTGGGGGAGCGTCCATACCCTTAAATCCTCTGGCCTTGGCCATAGCGTTGGAGGGCAGTTTTGTGGCCAGGGGTTTTGCTGGCGATGTAGAACACCTGGTGGGGCTCATCAAGAGGGCCATTCAACACAGGGGCTTCGCTCTCATCGACGTGCTCCAACCCTGCGTCGTTTTCAATCACAAGAATACCTATGCCTGGTATCGTGAAAGGGTCTACAAGTTGGACGAATCAGGCTATGAGCCAGGCGACAGGCTGGCCGCTTTCAAGAAGGCGCAGGAGTGGGGCGACCGAATACCGATTGGGGTGGTTTACGAGAGTGAGAGGCCCACTTTCGAAGAGCAATTCCCTGCTTTGAGAGGAGGGCCGCTTGTCAGACAAAGAATTGACCCTGGGCAAGTCGAGGGTTTGCTCAGAGATTTTTTATAACACTACGGAAACATCAGCGATTTGAGCTGATGACCATAAAGAGTATCAGAAAGGGGAGGCAGGAATGAAAGTGCTGATAGTTTTTGACACCAGGTACGGCAATGTTCACAAACTGGCTGAAGCTGTGGCTGTGGGCATTCGGGGGGTTGAAGGCGCTGAAGTCCTCTTGAGGCGAGTTGAGATCACGGAGCCTGAGGCCGTAATCCAGCAGAACGAGCGCTGGCGTGAAGCCAATGAGAAGTTCAAAGCCATCCCACAAGTTACGCTTGAGGAGATGGGCGGGGCTGATGCTATCATTTTTGGCTCTCCTACAAGATTTGGCAACATGACTGCGCCCATGAAGAAGCTCTTCGACAGCCTGGGGGGGCTTTGGATGGAGGGCAAGTTCTATGGCAAGGCCGGGGCCGTGTTCACCAGCACAGGTACGCCACACGGGGGCAATGAGATGACCCTTATCACTATGATCATCCCCATGTATCACCTGGGTATGATCGTGGTCACGCCTGGATATGGAGACCCTGCCATTCGTGAAGCAGGTTCCCCCTACGGAGCCACTTCTGTTAGCGGCCCTATGTCAGACATACCGCCGACCGAGAAAGACCTGACGGTGGCCAGGTTCCTGGGCAGCAGGGTGGCGCAAGTCGCTAAAGCACTTGCATCATCGAAGGCCTGATGATATCCGGAGGGTTGCGACTGGTTCGACGTGTAGCAGGGTGCTTGTGGCAGCATGAGAGCGTGAGCATTTTGATGCCTTTGGGATCCTTTTGGATAATTATGGGTAGGTTGGAGCACCTGCTCTAGGCTACCCTATTTTGCTAAGTTATCGGCCCCCCTCCCAGGTCGTGGACTTCGTCAGTCTCTATGGCTCATGTCAGTGACAACTTTGCGCAAGGTGCGCGCGTCTGATACCCGCAGTGAAGACGATGCTTTACATGGGTTTGTGACATTAGTCGTTGACGAGGAGATTAAAGCGGTTTAGCCTATGGTAGAGAATCTGAAGATGGAGGTGAAAACAGATGCCAAACGCGAAGGATTTCTTCACTAATATGACAGTCCCGATGCCTCTTCACAAAAAACTGTACCTTGTGTTTCGTAACAATTTCATCAAAATACGAAAGAGGCAGAATTGTTGTGGTCACTATGGTGAGCCCGGTTGCTGAGAGGCAGCCAAGTAGCCTCCCAGTTGAGGGGGCAAGAGGAGCACTTGAGGGATATGCGGGCACTGGGGTGTGGCTGGGGGTATGGCGCAGTGGCTGGATGTGGGTTATGATGTAGCTGCTCAGGAGGAAGGAAATGCGGAAGGTTTACTTGGATAACGCTGCCACAACCCCAGTGTTGCCTGAAGTGCTGGAGGCAATGCTGCCTTATCAGAAAGAGATCTATGGTAACCCTCAATCTCTGCACAGTTGGGGGGACGAGGCCAGGGAGGCGATAGAAGACGCGCGTGTTAAGGTAGCGGCTCTGATCGGTGCTGAACCCGAGGAGATCGTATTCACCGCCAGTGGCAGTGAGTCGAATAACTTCGCTATCAAGGGACTGGCGACAGCGCGGCAATCCAAGGGCAGGCATATTGTCATCTCAGCTATCGAGCACTTCTCGGTATTGCATTCGGCGCGAACTCTTGAGAAACAGGGTTTCGAGCTTACCCTGGTGCCGGTGGATAAGTACGGCATGGTGGACCCCGAGGAAGTTGCCCGCAGCGTCAGGGAGGACACAGTTCTGATCTCCATTATGCACGCCAACAGCGAAGTCGGCACGATACAGCCCATCAGGGAGATAGCAAGGTTCGTGAAAGAAGCCGGGGCTATCTTTCACACCGATGCTGTAGCCACTGCGGGCACTGTCCCTGTGGATGTCAAGGATCTAGGTGTAGGCGCACTGAGCCTGGCTGGCAATCAGTTTTACGGCCCCAAGGGTGTTGGCGCTCTCTGGGTCAAAAGAGGGGTGCGTATTCTTCCCTTTCTTGAGGGTGGTGTGCAGGAGGGGGGCCGGAGGGCCGGGACCGAGAACGTGCCTGCAATTGTGGGCTTGGGGAAAGCCTCGGAGCTATCCAGCAAGGAGATGGGAGCCAGGGTTGAACGCCTTTCAGCACTACGCGACAAGCTGATTGAGGTCTTGCCGTCCCGAATCGAGCGTGTGTTCCTGACCGGGCATCCCACACAGCGCCTCCCCGGCACTGCCAGCTTTTGTATCGAGTTCATCGAAGGGGAGTCCATGCTCATGCTCCTTGGGCATCAAGGGATAGCCGCAGCCAGCGGTTCCGCCTGCACCTCCAAGGCGCTAAAAGCCTCACATGTCCTCCTCGCTATGGGGATTCCTCATGAGATAGCGCATGGCTCGCTGCTTTTCAGTCTCGGCGTTACTAATACCGAGGAGGATATTGATTATGTCCTAGAAGTGCTGCCGCCTATCGTTGACAGGCTGCGGGCGATATCGCCATTATATGCTAAATTCTCTAAAGAGCAGAAGAGGGGGAGCTAAGATGCCTGCTTATAGCGAAAAGGTTATGGATCACTTTATGAACCCCCGCAACGTTGGGGAGATAGAGGACGCCGATGGCATCGGCGAGGAGGGTAACCCCGTGTGCGGGGACCTGATGACCTTCTACATCAAGGTGAACGACAACCGCCTCAGCGACGTCAAGTTCAAGACGTTTGGCTGTGGGGCTGCCATCGCTGTTTCCAGCATAGTGAGCGAGATGGCTATAGGGAAGACACTGGAGGAGGCGAGAAAGATCACACCTGCGGTGGTGGCTAAGGAACTGGGAGGATTGCCTAAGAACAAGAACCACTGCTCCAACCTCGGTGCTCAGGCGTTGAATAGGGCTATAGATAATTACCTTGAGAAGCAGGGCATAAAGGTGAAAACCAGGAGAAGGAGGGAGGACGAAGATGAGTGAAGAACCAAAGCAAAAGGTAGAGAAGCGTGCTTGCCCCTATTGTGATGGGGGAATTACCGAAGCTGTATTTCCTGTCTGTCAACCTTGTGGCGTTACTCTGCGATACTGTGCAAAGTGCCAGATAGCAGTGAAAAGGGAGGCGACTGTCTGTCCCCAGTGTGGGGGCGAACTGGAATGGAAGTAAGGAGGCCTATCGTGCCGGAAAAGGTTACCCCGCGTGAATCGAGGTGGCCCGAAAAGACTGCCCCCCTGTCCAAGTTCCACATGTCAGGGCTGGGGAAGTGGATGATGTTGAGGCTGATGAAGGATGCCAGGTTGCCGGCACTTGAAGAGGTGATAGACTTGGCCAAGGGCATGGGGGTCAAGTTTATGGCCTGCACAACCTCCATGGGGATGATGGGTATTTCAAAGGAAGCATTCATTCCTGAGGCAGGCAGCTATTGTGGAGTGGCTACCTACTTGGCTAAAGCAAGAGAGCCCAAGATCAACCTATTCGTTTAAGGCGGAGGCAGAGCTATGAGAGCAGATGCCACCTTAGATTGCATTGGGCTGTATTGTCCCATTCCTATTGCCCACACCGCTAAAAAGCTCAACGAGATGGAGGAGGGGCAGGTTCTGGAAATCCTGGCTGATGATGAAGGGATAAAGGAGGATATGCCCGCCTGGTGCAACATGACGGGCAATGAGTTGCTGGGCATTGAGGAAGAATCTGGTGAGTACAAAGTGTATGTCAGAAAAACCAAGCAGAAATAGGAGATCGAGTCCCGACGGACTTCGCTGCAAATTCGTAGGCCTGTGTCTTGGCCCCGATATGGTCGCTTCTGCCGTCCTTTAGAGTATTTAGCGGACGTGGACGATCAGGCTAAATCACTAAGGGGAGGCAATTTTCTTGAGCCAAGCTACGCTGAGTGAAGGGGTATACTGGGTCGGGGCTGTCGACTGGAACATCAGGAATTTCCACGGCTATTCCACACATCTGGGCACTACCTACAATGCGTATCTAGTAGTCGACGAGAAGATAGCCCTGATAGATACCGTGAAAGCGCCTTTCTATGATCAGATGTTGGCCAGGGTCAAAGAGATCGTGTCCCCGGAGGATATTGACTATGTAGTGTCGAACCATGTGGAGATGGATCATTCGGGCTCCCTGCCCATGATAATGAGGGAGGCCAAGAATGCGAAACTGGTAACCCTGGAGAAGTTCGGGGAGGGCGGCCTCCAGAAAACCTTTCACTCAAACTGGCCCTTTGAAACCGTAAAAGAGGGCAGCGAGCTTGACTTGGGCAAGAGGAAGCTTGTATTCGTTCCCACCCCAATGCTGCACTGGCCTGATTCCATGTGCTCATACCTTGTGGAGGATAGAATCCTGTTTTCGATGGATGTCTTTGGGCAGCACCTCGCCACCTCGGCTAGATTCGATGATGAGGTAGGCCTGGATGTAATCATGCCTGAGTCGGCCAAGTACTACGCCAATATACTGATGCCCTTCGGCGACTTGGTAGGGAGAGCCCTCGATAAACTCGGGGGATTGGGTATTCGTATGGTCGCTCCCAGTCACGGTGTCATCTGGCGCTCCCACCTTGAGACTATTGTCAATGCTTATGCCTCGTGGGGCAAGGGTGAGACAAAGAACAAGGCGCTGGTGATATATGACACTATGTGGGGAAGCACGGAGAAGATGGCGCACGCGCTGGTTGAGGGCATTATCTCTGAGGGCGTTGAGGCCAAGCTCTATAATCTGACCAAGTCCGACCAGAGCGACATAATCAAAGAGGTGCTTGATACGAGGGCTATTCTGGTGGGGTCTCCCACTTTGAACAACGGGATGTTCCCCTCTGTTGCTGGCTTCCTCTGTTACGTCAAAGGGCTCAAGCCAAGGGGGAAGATCGGAGCGGCCTTTGGCTCACACGGCTGGGCCGGGGGTGCAGTAAAGGCGATAGAACAGGAGTTGGGTCAGGCTGGCGTTGAGCTTGTGGACTCAGACATCGCCTTCAAATTCGTGCCCGGCGCAGACGAAATCCAGAAATGTATTGACTTCGGCAGGGTGATAGCTAAGAAGGTGGCGCAGTAGAAGGGTAGGGTGGGTGAAGTGAAACGGAACCCACCAGCCAGATGCGGATAACGGTGGGTTTCGCTCGGCACACCTCTGCTACTTGGCCGATGTTATTGCGAGGAGCACCAGCGAGAAAGGACGTGGAGAATGGGCCAAGGAAAATTGAGCGGTAGAGTCGCGCTGGTGACAGGGGCGGCTTCTGGTATCGGCAGGGCTGTCGCACTGCAGCTTGCGCAAGAGGGAGCGATCGTATCTATTATCGACATGAACCTGGAAGGCGCAAGGGCAGTAGCGCGTGAGGTTGAAAGTCTGAACGGCAAAGCTCTGGCGATTCAATGCGATGTCAGCGTAGAAGAGCAGGTGAACCAGACAGTCAAGGAGACAGCGGAGAAGTTGGGCAACGTGGATATTCTGGTCAACTGCGCGGGTATGTTCGTGGGGAATAACTCTCTTGTCGATATGGTAACAGTGGACTGGTTGAGGACGCTGGACGTTCATTGCGGCGGTACGTTCTTCTTTTCCAGAGCTGTTGTGGGGTCCATGAAGGAAGGCGGTAGAATAATTAACATCTCATCGGTAGATGGAGTGCAAGGCCAGGTTCTAGGAATTCACTACGCTGCTGCCAAGGCAGCAGTCATTGGCTTTACCAAAACGCTGGCGCTTGAGGTAGCCGACAAGGGGATCACAGCTAACGCGATCGCCCCTGGGGTCATAAGAACGCCGATGTCGCAACTTCTAATCGAGATTTCGCCTGACTTTTACAAAAAGATACCCGCAGACAGGTTTGGCGAACCAGAGGATATCGCTGAACTGGCGACTTTTCTGGCTTCTCCGGGAGCGAGTTATCTAACGGGACAGACCATCGTCGTAGATGGCGGATTGACCCTTGCCAATCCAGTCAACCAATTCGCGCTGGAGGTGATGGGGCAGTCCTAAGAGGTTTGCTGGTCATTCCTAGGGATTTAGGACCTCCTCAGGTACGCCTGGCGGGGGGCGGACCAGCTCAGCGTAGCCAGTGCCGGAGACGTCTTGTCCGTCCAGACGACCCGATACCGTAGTGCCTCCCTCCCAGAAGTTGAAGTCCACGCCCACAAAGTCTGTGAACACCCTGATCTCCTGTTCGGGGTAGCGGGTCCTGATCTCCAGATCCAGATTGTGAGTCTCCTCTCGAACTCGCCAGAGGATTCCGTACTCATTGCCGGTTTCGGGAGAAACCCAGGAGTCTAGCTTCTCCACCGTGAGGTCCTCGGTGCGGTAAATCGAGCTGTCGGGGAACATGATCGTCATATCCAGCGACTCAATCGATTCGTCGGGGTTAATGATTTGCCAGAAGATGATCTCGGTATCGTTATCCAACTGAACGGAGAACCAGTCCCATCCACGCCCACTCAATGAATCCATCCACTGGTGATCCATCCAGCCGATCCCCTCGACATCAATCGTCCTCCCGGCAAGCTCAATCTGGCCCTCAACTTGAAGCCGGGTGAGGGAGTAGTAATATGAACTCCCGTCAGTCCATTCAATCAAGCCGTCACCGCCCACCAGGAGAGGTGGCTTCTCTGAACTGAGATCCAAATCGAGGCCGATTTCGGTTCCATTTGCTTCGAGGCGATAGGAAAGTGAACCAGGGTCGGTTCGATACCAGCGGTCGGTAGTTCCCCAGCGAAGGTCTAGAATTCCTTCGGCATAGTCTGGGATCGAGAAGGAGGCCTCAGGGTAAAAGCGCTCTGCCTCCACGTCGGAAATCGAGAGTATCTTGAGTCCGGTGTTGAAATAGGCCAGCATGGCTGTATACTCCCGACCCACGGAATCGGTTAGGAACAAATTCAAATACCACCACTCGACCCCGAACTCGGGGTGGGCCCCTTCATCTTGAGGGAGGTGAACCTGGGGTGGGCCGTATAGTGGAGCTTTTACCTCTTCACTACCGCAGCCGATACTCAAGACAAGGGAGAAGACCAGCGCAACGAGAAGAACCACCGCGCCTGCTCTAGCAGCCAAAACTCACCTCCTGGGCGTTGTAGAAGCTAGTCGTTGAACTTCTTCTCCACCTCAGCCGGGGGAATGCCGTCCTTATTCCAGCCCCGCCTTTGATAATACAGCGAACAAATCCTGTTGAAATCGTCCTGGTTGATTGTCTTTCCCGCTGACGGACCTGTGGCAGGTGGCTTGGC
>QIGA01000099.1 GCA_003229915.1 Chloroflexota bacterium | reverse complement strand
TCCCCATTCCCGTTCCAGTATCTTTTTGGTGGCTGGCCCGCTCAGATACCCATGCAACTCATCTGTCCTGGCCAGCAGGGCAATGTCTGACAGTGTATACTTCTGGGAGAACCGGTGCCTTCTGTATTGTGCTTTCCTCAAGCGCCCTCTCCGATTGTATTCCCCTATCAGCCTTGATACCTGGGCCCGGGAATACCCGCTGATCTTCTCTATGTACCGAAGTATCACCCCTTTCTGGGCTCTCTTGAGCCGGCTATACTTGAACCTCTTCAGCGTCCTCTCTATCCAACGGTATCTCTCCTCAACTGATATGCCTCCGAACTCCAGCGACTCACTCCCTTCCAGGAACTGTTTGACCTGTTCGATTGTTTGCAGCCTCTCGTCGTTCATCATCAGTCGCATGCCTCAATCATAAACGGGTTGCCTTACTCCTTCAGCCTCATCTTGTGTTGGAAATCAATATCCCTTCCAGCCTCATCTTGTATTGGAAGAGACTTTGAGTTTACTTTCATAGCTTTACCTGCTAGAATAACTCTCGGATTTGTGCCTAATGGGAGAAGGCCGCAAGCACCAAACGGCAGCAATGACAAATCCCACGGAGTTAAGGAGAGTCCAAAGTGCCTAGCAAGATAATTAGCGCTGCCCTGAAAGACAAGAGCCCCGTCCTCACCGAGATCGAGTCGAAACAACTGATGTCTGAAGCTGGCATACCGGTTATTGAATCGAGGCTGGCCAAAAGCAAGTCCCAGGCGGTCTCGATGAGCAAGGAGACGGGTTTCCCGGTAGTGCTGAAGATAGTCTCGCCCGATATCATCCACAAGAGTGACTCTGGCGGAGTCAAGCTGGGGCTGGGAAATGCAACCCAGGTGGGCAAGGCCTATACCGAGATCGTGGCGGCAGCAAAGCGAACGAACCCAAAGGCCAGAATCCACGGGGTTTCCGTCCAGCAAATGGCCAAGCCCGGGGTCGAGGTGATCATGGGCATGTCCAAAGATGCCCAGTTCGGGCCAGTGCTGATGTTCGGCCTCGGTGGAGTATTTGTCGAAGTGCTCAAAGACGTCGCCTTCAGGATCGTCCCCCTGGTCAGAAGGGACGCCAGCCAGATGATCAGGGAGATAAAGGGCTACCCCCTGCTCGAAGGCTACCGGGGGCAGGAGCCAGCGAATATCACCGTGTTGGAAGACCTGCTGTTGAAGCTTTCCGATTTCGTAGACAAAACCCCCGAGATCAAAGAGCTGGACCTCAACCCCATCCTGGCCTACAGCGATGGCGCAGTGGCTGTGGACGCCAGGGTGATACTCGAATCTCAAGCATGAGCAAGGTTGCGGAGCGCACGGTAAAGAACCTGGACAGAGCCTTTAACCCCCGCTCAGTCGCAGTGGTAGGCGACAAGCAGGCACTGGGCTACATGTGGCTGCGAAGTTTGAGCTCCTTCAAGGGCAACGTTTATTCAGTGCAGATCGATCCCCATGAGCTCCCGGGCATTGCGGAACTCGGCGTGGAAAACTACCGCGGCCTCCTGGGCATACCGGGCCCTGTAGATTATGTTATCGCCGCCGTGCCCCGAGCGGTGGCTCCCCGGATCGTCGAGGACTGCATCAAGAAGGGGGTTGGCGGGGTAGGCTTCTTCACCTCAGGGTTTGCCGAAACTAATACTGAAGAGGGGATAAGGCTGCAGCAGGAGATCACTGATCTGGCCAGCAAAGCGGGCCTGAATCTCATCGGGCCGAACTGCGTCGGCCTCTATAACCCCAGGATCGGGTTGCGGCATACGGTGGCGCAGGCATATGGCGAGGAGGGCTCCGTGGGCTTTATCGCCCAGAGTGGCACCCACGCCACGCTGTTCAGCATAGTAGGACATCACCACGGCATCAAGATCAGCAAATCAGTGAGCTATGGAAACGCTGTCGTCCTCGACAGCACCGACTTCTTGGATTACATGGGAGCGGACGAGGAGACCGAGGTAATCGGCATGTACATAGAAGGGGTAAAGGATGGCAAGAGGTTTTTCGATTGCCTGCGTGAGGTGGCCAGCAGAAAGCCGGTGCTCATCTGGAAGGGCGGAGAGACCGAGGCGGGGGCCAGAGCCACAGCTTCCCACACGGGGGCACTGGCGGAGTCGAGCGTTGTCTGGCAGGCAGTCATCAGGCAATGCGGAGCCATAAAGGTTGACAACCTGGACGAAATGGTCGATATTATCAAGGCGTTGCTCTACATCAAACCCGCAACCGGAACCAGGGTGGGTCTTATCGCTATGAGCGGTGGGCAGTCAGTTGTGATCACCGATGTATTCGCCAAGGCAGGGATGGAGGTGCCTCTTCTAACAGAGAGTTCCTACGAGAGGCTAGCCACTTTCTTCAGTATCATCGGGGGAAGCTACAGGAATCCCTTCGACATATCCAGCGCGTTCCTGATGGTAGAAGACCCTGTCTCCAATTTGACCAATATGCTGGACATCATGGATAAGGACCCGAACATTGATTCCGTGGTTCTCGAATTGTTCCCGGTCATCAGGCCCCTGACTCAGGATCACGAAACCGCGGAGCCGATTCTGGACACCATCTCTGTTTTCAACGAGAGATCCCAAAAGCCCCTCATAATCATTGTAACTGCCGCGTATAGTGACGCCCTGGCGGCGGAGACGAGAGATAAGCTGGTGAAAAGGGGGATACCCAGCTTCTCCAACTTCGAGCGGGCGGCTAAGACTCTGAGGAAACTAGCGGACTATCACCAATCCCGGCGTGAGCAATCCTGGAATTAGGGATGGCCCCGAAAACTAGAATAACGAGGTAGGGGAGTATGGAAAATGGTTAAGATTCGACTGCAGCGAGTGGGGAGAAAGAAGAAACCCAGCTACCGGGTAGTAGTTGCCGATTCACGAGCGCCCCGTGACGGCGCTTTCATCGAGGTCATTGGACACTATGATCCCTTAACCGATCCGGCAACTGTCGTGATCCATGAAGAGAAAGCCCTCAAGTGGCTGCGCCAGGGGGCACAGCCCACTCAAACCGTTGCCAGCCTGCTGAAACGGCAGGGAATCACCGACAAACTCGCTAGCTAGAAGGTGAAGAGAATGAAAGAACTCATCGAGTACATCGCGAAATCCATAGTGGACAAACCGGATGAGGTCACCGTGGTCGAGGTGCCTGCTGAGGACGGGGTTATCCTCAAGCTCCAGGTCGCGCCCGATGATACGGGAAAGGTCATTGGCAAAGAGGGCAGAATCGCCAAGGCAATGCGCACCCTGC
Source organism: Chloroflexota bacterium (assembly GCA_003229915.1). Taxonomy (GTDB): domain Bacteria; phylum Chloroflexota; class Dehalococcoidia; order SZUA-161; family SZUA-161; genus SZUA-161. The sequence goes on along the minus strand of QIGA01000099.1, from coordinate 5,310 downwards.
TGCGGGTGGCAGCGATCAGGAAGGGCACTCGCGCGACCCTGGAAATAATCTCCGACTCCCCCGAGAGCAGCGACAGCTCTGAAGATAGCTCCTGAGCCACTGGGGCTTCGGTGATGGGTGAGCAATTCGCTCCTCCCGAGTTCCTCATCGTGGGGCATGTCCTGGCTCCCTGGGGGATAAAGGGGGAGGTAAGGGCCCGGGTCGCGACCGATTTCCCCGATCGGTTCGCTCCTGGAAAGCTGGTCTATCTCGATGGCCAGCCGCTGGAGATCGAAAGCAGCCGCCCCCACAAACAGCACCTTCTGCTCAAGCTCGCAACCATCGACACGCGACAGGACGCCGATAAGCTAAGAGGGCGCGCCCTCACCATCCCCCGCGCTGAAATACGCCCGCTCGCCGAGGACGAATACTACGCCTTCCAGCTTATCGGACTCGAAGTACTGACCACTGATGGTAAATATGTGGGACGAATTGTCGATCTCATGACCACACCCGCCAACGATGTCTACGTAGTACAGGGCAAGCGCGGCGAGATACTGATCCCAGCCATCGAGGACGTGGTCAAATCCATCGACCTGGAGGCGAAGAGGGTGGTCATCGAGGCCATCGAGGGACTGTTGGCTCCCCCCTGACCTCTCAGGGATTTCAGAATATCAAGAACCCCGTTCCACCCCGAAATAGCGACTGGCTATAAAAATCAGAGTTTGGGGTGTCGTTGCGAGCACCTCGCCTTGTGTCATAACGAACTCTTTTTTGTCATTGCGAGCGCAGCGAAGCAATCTCATGGCGCTCAGGACAGGCTCAGGGTAAACTCAGCGAAGCAATCCCAGCATATAAATACATTCAAGATTGCTTCGGCACCCTACGACTGGCTCAGGGTGCCTCGCAATGACATTGAGGTGTAGCAACTGACTGGAGTTCTGGTCGCTATTTTTGGGCTCCATAGCACGCAGAGGGAGAGCAACGTCAGCCAACCCTAACCACTCGAAACTGCCAACCTGTATTTCCGTAGCATGACAGCACGTGCAATGCCCAGGAAGCCGATATTATTCTTTCGGCGGGCCTGCGGGGTTCACCAAGCCGGCTGCCAGCGTGCTCGGCACGATCGCTGACAGCTCGTCGAGCGTCCACGTACCATCTTTGTAGATGGTTTTCGCCACCACCGGCTCGGAGTAAAGAGCTATCTGGTCCCCACTGATCAGGAAGGTGCAGCCATTTATACTGGCCGCCTCATCGGTTGCAAGGTATACCACAAACGGGACCATAGCTTCGGGCTCCGGCAGAGAGGCAATCATGTCCGCCCCCGGAGGCATCGCGGCACCCGTGGCTTTAGCGCGTTCGGTGGCTGCTCTGAGCTCTGGGGACACTGTAAGCCTCGTGGCAGCGCGTGGCCGCACAGCATTGCACGTCACCCCGTACTTACCCATGTCTCGGGCCACTGTCCTGGTGAACCCGATTACCCCCTCTTTGGCAGCGCTGTAGTTGGCCTGCCCCATATTCCCCAGACCCGACTCAGAGGAGGTGTTTATTATGCGGCCGCTTCTCTGCTGTCGGAATACCGCGCACGCGGGTTTGGTGCAATTGAAATGACCGTAGAGATGGACCTTCATAACAATGTCCCATTCCTCGGGGGTCATGTTGAAGACCATGCGGTCCCTGAGGATCCCAGCATTGTTGACCAGGATGTCCAATCTGCCGAAGGCATCCAGCGCGGCCTTGATGATGTTCTCTCCACCCTCCGTAGTGGCTACGCTGTCATAGTTGGCGACCGCTTCTCCTCCCCTGTCCTTGATCTCCTTAACCACCTCATCGGCCGGTGTGGCAGCTTCTCCTGTGCCATCGCCAGCACTACCCAGATCGTTGACCACTACCTTGGCCCCTTCCTCAGCAAACAAGATAGCTTCAGCCCTGCCAATGCCCCGGCCAGCTCCGGTGATTACCACCACTTTGCCCTTTAGTCTGTCTCCCATTTTCTTCCTTTTACCCTCCTTGTGTCTTCTTAGTCAGGTAGGCACTGGGCCAAGCCCACCTACCAGTTTTCGAGGGCATCCCTCTGTGAAAAGAGAAACCCTAGCTTCTAACTTCTAAACAAATTCAAAACGCTAAGGCTGAAAACTTTTTCTTATCGCGAGGAGCCCTGATCTTTGTCCGCCATATTATAGCACTACAGGCGCTTAACAGCACTACTTAAGGTATCAGAGAACTCGTGCTTTAGCTCCCGCCCCATGAGCTCCACAATACCCTGGCGGACATCGAGCCCTTCGTAGAGCACTCTGTATACCTGCTGAGCAATCGGCATCTCCACTTTATAGTCACCGGCCAGCTTAAGAGCGGCAACGGTGGTGGTAACTCCCTCAGCTATGCCAGTCATGGAAGCCGTTATCTCCTCCAGCGAGCGTCCTTTGGCAAGCTCCTGGCCCAAGAAACGGTTGCGGCTCAACGGGCTGGAACAGGTAGCCACCAGGTCTCCCAAGCCAGCGAGACCAGCGAAGGTCAGCGGGTTGGCCCCTGCCGCTACCCCCAGGCGGGTGATCTCGGCAAGCCCCCGCGTTAGCAGGCCAGCCTTGGTATTATCTCCATAGCCCAAGCCATCGACCATCCCCGCCGCGAGAGCGATGATATTTTTGAGCACGCCCCCCAGCTCCACACCCACCACATCGGGGTTAACGTAAACACGAAACAGGGGGGAAGCCATCATCTTCTGCACCCTTGCGACCACCGAGGCATCACGGCCAGCGACGACAGCGGTCGCCGGCAGTCCCCGGGCGATCTCCCTGGACAGGTTGGGGCCGGAAAGAACGCATATATTGTGGTGAAAACGGGGGTCTATTTCCTCAGGGATAACCTCGGACATTCGCTTGGCGCTGTCAAGCTCAAGCCCCTTGGCGACGCTCAGAACAAGCTTGGTGCTGTCGAGGTGCTCACGAATCAGCCTCGCGTGATGTCGCATATGCTGTGAGGGCACGGCGAGGATCACAAGGGCTGCTTTATTGAGCGCCTCATCAAGAGCAGCGGTGGCGCGAAGCCCCTCTGGAAACGGGAATCCCGGAGTCCGCTCGGCGTTTTCCCTCTCCCGGTTCAGTCGCGCCGCTTCCTCCTCGGTTCGTGCCCAAAGCGCCACCACCATTCCCTTGCGGCTGAGCATTATCCCCAGGGTCGTGCCCCAGCCCGTGGTGCCGATGACAGCGACCTCTCCCATCTTCTGCCTCACTGAGTCTGCCTCTTCTCCACCCTCTGCCCCAGCTTGCGCTCAGCGCCCGATATCAGCCTGGAGATATTATCCCGATGCTGAAAGATTATCAAGGCGACAACCACACCGGTGTAGATGAGGTACTCCGCCGGGATCCGGTCCGCAGCCGTAAACGCGGCTGCGATCGCCACACCGCTGAGTGCCCCCACCAAGGAACCCAGGGAAGCATAGCGAGTCAGGGCGATGACAAGGATGAAGACCGCAAAGCCGCCAACAGCAGCCAACGGTGCCATCACAAAAAGCCCTCCCACCGAAGTGGCAACGCCTCGCCCCCCCCGAAACTTGATGAACACCGACCAGTCATGCCCGGCGACGGCAGCGAAGCCAGCAGCCATCTCACCAGCAGGAGACCCGATGACATACCGGGCGATGAAAACAGCACTCACGCCCTTGAGCACGTCGCCGACAAGAACCACAGCGCCAGCTTTAGCGCCAACGGTGCGCATCACATTTGTGGTGCCGATGTTACCGCTGCCATATTCCCTGATATCCACGCCCCGAAGCTTACCCAGTATCAGCCCAAAGGGAATAGAGCCAATCAGGTAACTGCCGATGACCACGGCTGCGAATTCGATCAACCCCGGCCTTTTCGCTTGAAGATTAGCCTCAGCGGGATGCCGCTGAAACCGAAAGCCTCACGAAGCCTGTTCTCCAGATAGCGCTGATAAGAGAAGTGGAGCAGCTTGGGATCATTGACGAAGAAAACGAAGGTTGGCGGGCTGATCTCAGCCTGAGTAACGTACGAGACCTTGAGCTGCCTCCCCCGCAACGAGGGGGGCGAATGAGCAGCCATGATCCGGCCAATCTCCGCATTCAGTAAGGCCGTAGGAAGGCGCTTCTGCCTCTCCAGGGAGACTCTTTTGGCCTCCGTCAACACCTGGTCAATGCCCATCTCTAACAGAGCCGAAACAAATAGTATGGGCACACCCGGAAAGAATTTGAGCCTCTGTTGGATCTCTAAAGTACAATTGACCGCGTCCATCTCCAGTTCGCCGGCCAGGTCCCACTTATTCACCACCAGTACCATGCCCTTAAGAGCCTGATGGATATAGCCTGCGATGTGGGCATCCTGGGCAGTGATAACCCCCGCCGCCTCGGTCGCCAGAACGACTACGTCAGCCCTTGAGATGGCGCGAAGAGAGCGCATAACGCTGTACCGCTCGACACCGCCCTCAATCCGACCGCGGCGGCGGATCCCGGCGGTATCTATAAACAATACCGACTCACCATCATGCTCGAAGACAGTATCTATAGCATCGCGAGTCGTCCCTGGGGCATCGCTCACAATCGCCCTCTCCTGACCAAGGATGGCATTGAGTAGCATGGATTTGCCCACGTTGGGGCGGCCGACGATAGCGATCTTCAACATGCCCGGCTCCTCCACTGTGGGAGTGGAGGGAGGTAACCTGTCGCCGACTTCGTCCATCAAGTCCGCTACCCCTGTGCCATGATGGGCGCTGATCGCCATCGGCTGGCCAATGCCCAGCTCGTGGAACTGAAACGCCTGAGTGCGACGCTGGTCGTTGTCTGCCTTATTCACCGCCAGAACAATCGGCTTCTGCGAGCGCCTGAGTGCCTCAGCCACCTCAGAATCGGGGATGGTCACCCCTTCCAGGACATCCACCATAAAGATGATAGCCTCCGCCTCCTCAATGGCCGCTTCTGCCTGATCTTTGACTTTTTGGCGGAGGCTGGATTCAGGCCTGGGCTCCAATCCGCCGGTGTCGATCAGGGTTATCTCGCGATCCCGCCAGGAGATGTCGGCGTAAACCCTATCGCGGGTGGTGCCAGGCAGGTCTTCGACGATCGCGAGGCGTTTGCCGACCAGCCGGTTGAACAGGGTTGACTTGCCTACATTAGGCCGGCCCACGATGGCCACGATCGGTTTGGTCACGGCTAATCCTCCTCCAGTGCGCGGGCGCGCTCGTAGGCAGCACGAGCCTCTTTCAGTCGGCCCAGCTTCTCAAGAGCCACACCTTTGTTGTGCCACGCCTCAGCATAGTCCTCTTTCAACTCAATCGCTTTCTCAAAACAGACTAGCGCATCTTTATATCGCCCAA